>JAFVCC010000027.1 GCA_017479485.1 Bacilli bacterium | reverse complement strand
TCCAAAGGGCGTAACGTGCAAATTCTTTTCGCTTCACTGCGGGAGAAAAACATCGCGGTTGAACTTCCCACCTTGGCCAACGTTATGCCTGCGATCACCTTGACTACCTTCCCTCACCCACTGGCTCGTAACGGAGAAGACTATTTCCTTTATGCGGGCGATTATCCCTATGCCGATGACCCCATCGCGGCCTTGAAGTCGCTTTATACGGATCATCCGGATGACGTCATTCTTATCACAGGCTCACTGGAGTTCTGTGCCTATATGCGAGAGATTGCTACGAAAGAAGGGCTTCAATGAGCGAGGAAAAGCGCAACGAGGAACCCGAGGTCGACGAATCCTTGTTGACCCCGATGCAAAAGAAACTCATGCACCAGGGGACGTTCAACTGGAAGTGGGCCGTGTTTTGGGGCGTAGTCCTCACCTTGATGCTCATTTGTCTTATTGTGATTCTTGTTCTTTGAGGAAAAATCGGACAGTGTCTAGGAAAGTCGCTTGAAGCGATTTTCTTTTTCGGTAAACTCTCCACGGAGCGAAAAAGACCATGAACGAAGCAACCAAAGAAAACGCCCTCTACGATTCCCGCGAGGCCGATGAATTCATCGAGGTTTTGCTTTCGTTCCGCAGCGAGGAAGACCTCGAGGCTTTAGAAGAAAACTTCTTGGCCGACTAACTACGTCGCAAAAAATACAAATGGGGCAAAATGCCTCTTTTTTGTTCCTCAATATTTCTCTTGCGATTATTCTAAAGGCAGCATGAAACAGACCTGGGAAGAAGAAGTTGTCTACCAAATTTATCCGCGCTCTTTTTGCGATAGCAATGGCGATGGAGTAGGGGATATTCCAGGCATCATATCCAAACTGGATTATCTTGCTTCCTTAGGCGTGAAGATCCTTTGGCTCTCCCCCATCTACAAAAGCCCGCTCTTCGATATGGGATATGACGTTGCCGATTATTATTCCATCCACGAGCAGATGGGCACGATGGAAGACTTTGACCGCCTCTTTAGTGAATCCAAGAAAAGAGGGATGAAGATCGTTATGGATCTCGTCGTGAACCATACCTCGAATGAACACGAGTGGTTCAAGAGAGCCTTACGCGGCGAGGCGCCATATCACGATTACTATGTTTTCCGTAAGGGCAAGAAGAAAGGCGTGCCGCCCAATAACTGGACCTCGATGTTTACGGGCCCTGCCTGGGAATACGTACCCGAACTCGACGAATGGTACCTTCATCTTTATGATGCGGCCCAGCCGGATCTCAACTGGCATAATCCTGCGGTTAAGGAAGAGGTGAAGAAGATTCTGCGCTTCTATCTCGATAAAGGGGTTTATGGATTCCGTTGCGACGTCATCAACCAAATCTATAAAGAAAGCTACGCCAACGGCAAAGGTCTTAATGCTTCGGGCAAGGGAATGGAACATTACCTCAGCACGGAGGGAAACCACCGCATCCTTCAAGAACTATATCGCGATGTATTCTCTGCCTATCCCGACCATGTTGTCATCGGGGAAACACTGAACGTCGACATCCCTACAGGGGAACGTTTCCTTCGCGACCACGAGCTCGACATGTTTTTCACCTTTGAGCACATGAATGTCGATAAGGCGCTCGGTGGGGGCATCATGAAGAAGTTTCGACCCGAGAAACTCCGCAAAGTGCTGTTCGACTATCAACAGGGTGTCCGCTGGAACGCGATCTATTTTGAAAATCATGATCAGTTACGCTCTTTGCCTCGCTTTGGAAATACCAAGGAATATCGCGACATCTCCGCTAAGGCGCTTGCGACTCTTTTGCTGACGTTAAAAGGAACGCCGTTTATCTATCAAGGACAGGAGCTTGGCATGCTGAATGCACCGGGCCGAGATGTGGATGAATCCCTTGATTGCGCCTGCCGCTCCATTTACAAATTATTGCGAAAATCCCTGCATATCCCCACTGGATTAGCGAAGAAGATGGCCTGTAACTTCGACCGCGACCGCTGCCGCGCCCCGATGGCTTGGAACGAAGAAAGGGGACTTGGATTTACCTCTGGGAAGGCCTGGCTTCCGTTTGCAGAAGACGACGGAACACATAACGTGGCAAGCGAAGAAAAGTCCGAGGACTCCGTTTTGGCCTATTATCGAAAGCTCATTCGCTTGCGGAGAGAACGGATCGAACTTCATGCTGGCGAATTCGACCCACTAGATACTCGCGGAAGCTTGTTTGCCTATCGTCGCGTCAGCGGCAAAGACAGCGTCCTCATCATGATTAACCTATACGCGAAACCTCTCGCGCTTCCCCGTTACCTTCAATCGGTCCATGGGAAAGTACTCTTACAAAACTATTCTGGAAAGCTCGAGGGGTCGCTGCCTCCTTATGGGGCTGCAATCATTGCTTTAGAGTAAGC
>JAFVCC010000026.1 GCA_017479485.1 Bacilli bacterium | reverse complement strand
TAAAGCGGTTTCTCTTCAGGTTCACATCCGGTGACGAATGGATGGCGGAGCCTGCGTATCTCCCTTAGGGAGCGGGAGTAAGTATATGCACCCACAGGGGTAAAGGCAAGTTTTTTCTCCCTCTAATAGAGGGAATTAAGGTACTCAAAAGCAGATGAATACTCGGCTCGAATAGAAATTCATTTGGGTTTTGCGGCCGAAAACTAGATTTTTGCACCATTTCTACTTTGGAGAAGTCTATGAAGTACCTCTTCAGAAAAACTGAAAATAAAGGAATTGAAATTAACGACGCTTGCTTTGTTACAGTCATGGAATCGATGGATTATAAAATGGTCACGGCCAAAAAACGAGGCGTCCATTTTCCAATCATGCAAGCTCCTTTGGACGCTTGTTTGCCTGCGTTTTCGCCCCGAAGCAAAACAATTTCGCGGTGTTAAGCAAAAATGCTTGACACCTTTTCTTAATACGCGCATGATATGGCAGTCAAAAGGAGGAACTAACCATGTCCGTCAAAATCAGATTGACCCGCATCGGTCGTCATAAAGATCCGTTCTATCGTATTGTCGCCGCCGATTCCCACTTCACCAGGGATGGCCGCTACATCGAACAAATCGGAACCTACGACCCCGCTCTTGGAACGAAGGCCGCCCAAATCGACGAGGAGCTCGCCCTTAAGTGGCTCAACCTCGGCGCCCAGCCCAGCGATTCCGTCCGCGCCATGCTCTCCAGCAAAGGCATCATGGCCAAGTACGCGGAAGCCAAAGTCAAAGGTAAGAAGTAATGGAACGCGATTACGCCGCCATCTTACATCCCATCATCGATCCGCTGATTGAAAAACCCGAAACCATTCTCATCCGTGAACTCCCGAGCGCCTCGCGCCGCGACACGACCATCCTCATCGTCTCCGAACCGGAAGACACCGCCCGCCTCATCGGGCGCCGTGGTATGGTCGCCAACGCCTTACGCGAAGTCATCGGCATCGCCGGAAAGGTCGACGGCACCAATGAGCGAATCCATCTGAAGTTTGAAAGCTTCGGCGAGGAGAATAACGACGAGGGCAAATAACCCTCGTCTTTCCTTATGGAATACGTCAGCATCGCATCGCTTCATAAGCCCTATGGACTTAAAGGTCAAGTCCATGCGGTTTCCCTCACTTCTTTTCCCGAACTCCGCTTCAAGAAGAACCGTAAATACGTTCTCTTCAATGCAAAGCGCGAGCAAGTGAAGGAAGTCACCCTCACTTCTTTCGTCATCAAAGGCGAAGAACTCATTCTCGGCTTTAAGGAATTCACGAACCCCGAGGACGCATTAACGCTTCAAGGCCTTAGCCTCGATCTTCCCAAAGACGAATGTCCCTTACCCGAAGGATATGTCCGTTACGACGAAATCCTCGGCTATAAAGGCATCGATGATGAGGGGAAAGAAATCGGCACGCTTATGGAAGTCGTGGAATACTCCCCTACTCCCAACCTCAAGTTCAAAGGACTCGACAAGAAGAACTTCTACGTCCCGTTCATTGACGAATTCGTCGGAACGATCGACCACGAGAAGAAAACCATTCTCATCCACGTCGTGGAGGGCTTGCTATGAGGATATCCGTCCTTACGCTTTTCCCGGAGATGTTCGAAGGGTTCACCACCAATTCCATCATCAAACGGGCCTTAGGTAAGGGCGTTGCCTCTTTTGAAGCCATCCAGATCCGCGACTATACCTTAGATAAGTATGGCCGCACCGACACTCCACCCATCGGTGGAGGCGCAGGGTTAGTCCAAAAAGCCCAGCCCATCGTCGATGCGATCAAAGCCAATAAACGCGAAGGAACACACGTCATCTTGATGTCGCCTCGAGGCAAAAC
>JAFVCC010000025.1 GCA_017479485.1 Bacilli bacterium | reverse complement strand
GTTCCAATCGCCGCGCCTTCCTCACCGCCTTAGCAAGGAGCCAGCGATGAACTACATGGGCTTCATTAATGAGGTGACGCTTGGTGGCTACCTCCAATTCTATGTGGAATTGCTTTTGCCCTTGCTTTGCCTTGGAATTCACTGCAAAAAGCGCTCCTTTTTCTATTTGAGACTCATCCCATCCTTCGCCATATCCATCCCGTTATACTTCTTACCCGCGCTTTCCTTATTCGGCATCAACTTCTCTTATCTCATCTGCTTTGGCGTGCTCGCCGCTGCCGCTTTCTTCCTTTATGAAGAACCACCGTTCATCATCGTGGCCACGACGTCCGCCGCCTTCGCCATCCAACATCTTTTATGGAACATCATCGCCATCATCTTCGGCCTGATGCCGCACGTCGACTCTTTCCAGAAATGGTCGATATCCCTCTCTTACTATTTGATGTATGGGGCGTTTGTCCTCCTCATCGCTTTAGTCTGGTTCAAAACAAAATTACGCATCTTCATCAACCGTTCGTTGCCGATCGTGATGACGGTGGCTACTGCGATTGTTTTCATCACCTGGCTCCTCTCCCAATACATCAGCGAATGGACGGTCGTGAACCGACTCTACACGATTCTTGCTACCTCCTTTGCCTTGATGTGCCTCTATCTTTTTCCCGCCCTAATGAAGGGCACTGAAGATTCCATGATGCTCCGTAATGAAAAGGTCGTTTTGGAGAACCTCATTGAGCAGCAAGCCCGCCAGAACGATACCTCGGCGGAGTTACGCGAGATCATGCGCATCCACATCCATGACCTCCGTCACGAGCTCGAAGCCATCGAAACCTATTCCGACGAAGAAAAGAAGAACTATATCGAGAAAGTCCGTGCCGACCTCGACATGTACCAAGGATTTGCCAAAACGGGCAACGAGACCGTCGACATCATCCTCACGGAGAAATCCTTGCTCTGCCAAACGAAAGGCATCCGCTTCAACTATATCGTCGACGGGGAGGCCTTAAGCGTCTTGCCGAAAGCCGACATGGTCGCCCTGGTGGGAAATATGCTCGATAATGCGATTGAAGCGAGCAGCAAAGAAGAAGGGGAGAACCGCCTCATCAAATTCCACGTCCAGGCAGTCCATGGCCTCCTCTCCATCGAATGCGTGAATTTCGCGCACTCAATATCCTCCTTCTCCATCGAGGATTATTCCTCTTCTAAAACCCCAGATGGCCAGATCCATGGCTATGGCATTAAGTCGATGAAATACATTGCCAAACGTTATGGCGGATCCGTCTCTTTTGAGCTAAAAGGCGGTATTTTCACGGTCCAAGCCGTCCTTCCCATCCCGACCAATTAAGTCAAATCACATTCCAAATCCGTCATGTTGAAAGCGGTTCCATGACTGCGTTTTAGAGTATGGTCGTGCTTTGAAACACAGAAAGGAACAATACATGAAACCAAAAGTTTTTCATGGTGCTGCCATCATTTCGATTTTCCTCCTCGGCGCTGCCGTGGCGACCAATCAATTGATGGAAGCCTATCCCAACCAGATGGATCAGGTTTTGGGCACGCAATCGTCCACTCGTGAATACGTGAAGCTATCCGAAGACGACCAAACCGATCCATGGAACTTCAAAGGCCAGTTCAAGACCGCGGCTGAAGCGATCGAAGGCTACAAGAAGTTCGCCATCAAAGAGGCTCAGGAAACCTTCGCGTTGCTCAAAAACAACAATAGCGCACTTCCTTTAGCCAAAACCGCGAAAGTATCGATGTTCGGTCTTCGTAGCTACGCCCCCGTCTATGGCAATAGCGCAGGTTCGGTCGCCGATAAGAACACCATCGACACCTATCACACCGAGATCTATAACGCCTTTAAAGAGAAGGGATTCCAACTTAACCCCTCTTTGTTAAACACCTATGCGAAAGCCTTTGAAGGCGCGACCTGGGGCGTGGGCAAATTCGGCGCGGTCTCCCCGGAATATCAGTTTGCCGATAAGACGGGCACCGGCGATACCAACGAAGTCCGCGAATTCAGCACAGCCGAACTCGCTGCCCTTAACCCCGCCTACAATTCCGAATACGCTTCCTATCACGATGCGGCGATCGTCGTCATCGGCCGTCCGGGTGGCGAATCCAAGGAATATTATCTTGGCGATCAGCCGAATAACACGACCACCAACATCCTCTCGCTCTCGGACAAAGAGCGTGAGATCATCGCCGAAGCCAAAGCCAACTTCGACAAGGTCATCGTCCTCGTCAATTCCACGACGACCATGGAAATCAAAGAGCTCGCGGATGATGAAGGCATCGATGCGATCATGTGGATCGGTTACCCTGGCCCCTATGGCTTCCTCGCCCTCGCCGATGTCCTCAATGGCACCGTCGCCCCGAGCGCCTATCTCACCGATACCTACGCCACCAATGGCCTCGTGACCCCGGCTTTGCAGAACTATGGCAAAGTAGAATGGCCCGCCTCGGTTCAGGATAACGGCAACAACATCAATTCCTATCTCGTCAACGCCGAAGGCATCTATAGCGGCTACCGTTATTACGAGACCCGTTATGCCGAGATCGTTAACGGCAACGCCAAAGCCAAATCCGCCAAGGCGGGAACCTATGTTGGCAGCGATTATAAAGTCGCGACCGCCGATGGCGAATGGGACTACAACAAAGAAGTCGCCTATCCCTTTGGTTATGGCATCTCCTACACGACCTTCAAAGAGAAGATCAAGAGCGTGAACGTTAAAGGTGACCGCAAGTCCGCGGAAGTCCAGGTCGAAGTCACCAATACGGGCTCGGCCAAAGCCAAGCATGCGGTCCAACTCTACGTTCAGACCCCCTATACCGAATACGACAAAACCAACCACGTGGAAAAGAGCGCGATTCAGCTCGTCGACTTCGAAAAGACTGCAGAACTCGCTCCAAATGAAAGCGTGACGGTCACTCTTAACGTCGACATGAGCGTCCTCGCCTCCTATGACTACACCGGTGCGAAGACCTTCATCCTCGACGAAGGCGACTATTACTTCACCACCGGCAACGGCGCCCATGACGCCCTCAATAACGTCTTGGCCAAACAAGGCAAGACCGCAGGCGATGGCATGGATGCAGCAGGGGATAAGGACAACGTCGTCATCTGGAACCTCGGCGAACTCGATAAGGCCACCTTCTCCGTCTCGGAGACGGGCGAGCGCATCACCAATCGCCTTAGCGATGGCGACTACGCGATGGACCTTAACGCCTTCCTCCCCGGTACCGTCACCTATATGAGCCGCACCGACTTCAATGGCACCTTCCCAAAGACCTATTCGGGCATCACTCCCAACGAAGCCATGCTCAAATTGCTCGGTAACGACTTCTATACCCTAAAAACCGGCGAAACCTCCGACGTGAAGTTCGGCCAAGATAATGGCTTGAAGCTCGTCGACCTCAAAGGCGCGGATTGGGATGACGAACGCTGGGACAAGCTCGTCGAGCAAGTCAGCATCGACGAATTCCTCTCCTTCGCCGCCAATGCGTTCCATAACATCGCCCCAATCGAATCGGTCGGCTATGCCGGCGATAAGGCCGATGATGACCCGGGCGGATCCGATACCCATTACTTCAACGAAGCGACCTACCAAGGCGAACTCTGCGCGGACGCGTCGAATTACGAAACGTCGAAGCCGGGCACCCGCGTTGGTCCTTCCCAACAGAACCTCGCTGCTTCCTTCAATAAGGAACTCGCCTATGAAAACGGCGAAATCATCCTTGGCGAAACCTCTCTCATGCTCCAGCTCCCGATCATGATTGGTCCGGGCGGAAACCTCCATCGTCATGGCTATAATGGCCGCGGTGGCGAATACTTCTCCGAAGACCCTGTCCTCTCGGGCTATATCGGCTCTGGCATCATCCAGGGCGCGCAGTCCAAAGGCGTCCTCGTCAACATCAAGCACGCCGCCTTCAACGATCAGGAAATCAACCGTTCTGGCGTCGCCGCCTTCACCAATGAGCAGGCTGCGCGTGAACTTGAACTCCGCAACCTCGAACAAATGTTCGTCGGCAAAGGCAAGCCCGCAAGCTTCGTCGCCGATTCCTCCAAAGAAGACACCTATGGCCATGCTGCCCTCGGTGTCATGACCTCCTATAACCGTATCGGCTGCGTTGCCTCGAGCGCCAACCGCGCCGTCACCGTCGACATCATGCGCGGTGAATGGGGCTTCAAAGGCTATAGCGTCACCGACTTCACCGGCGTCTCCCTCAAGGCCGCTCCGAAAGAGTCGATCCTCGCTGGCACGACCGCGTTCTGCGGATTCGGCGCCCCCTCCGTCGACTACTGGTCCGCGGATGCCCTTAAAGGCGATAAAGCGATGTGCGAAGCCATCCATCAAGACGTCAAGTACATCCTCTATTCCCTCGCCCAGTCCAACGCCCTTAACGGTCTTAGCAACAACTATAAAGTCGTCATCCATCAAAACGTGACCTGGTGGAGAGCCACCTATGTGACCTTAGAATGCGTCTTCGGCGCCGCCTCCTTGGCCACGCTCGTGCTCACCGTCTGGTTCAGCATTAAAGGAAAGAAGGAGAACTAACCATGAAAAAGTTCGTTAACATCGGTCTCCTTGGCATCGCGGCGATCGCTGCATTGCTCTCTGGAATCTTCTTCAACGTCGTTTCGACCACCGGCTACCTCGCGGGTAACCCCTATAACGTCGGCGTCACGGTGATGTGCATCATTGCCGCCGTGATCATCTGTGCCTCCGCCCTCTCTCGTTTCTTTGGCGAGAAGATCGCGATGGCGTTACAGATTGTCGCCGTTATCTTGCTTGCCGTCGGCTTTGTGTTCATGCTCATGGATAAGGCCAACTTCCTCGGTGATTCCTTCATCCCGATGGAGCGTCCCGCCGAATTCACCAATGGCATCAACCTCACCTATGCGAGCTTGATTCTGCTTGCCGTCTCTGCGGTGTTCCTCGCCGCGAATGGCTTCGTGGGCAATCCCGACAAGAAATAAGCCTCCTCTTAAGGAAGCACCCAAACGCGGAAGCGGGAGGGTGCTTTTCCTTTTGAAAACAAACGGGGTTTTGCATGGAAATTTTCCTTTTTGCATAGCATACTCCCTCGCGTCTTGCCCACCATAAATGCACTTGCGCGTGTCAAAGAGCGTCTCGATGTGGGATAATCGATAATGCCGAAAAAAGGGGGCAATATGACCAACGTCTTTATTAGCTATGGCCATAACGATTTCGACCATATCGCAAGGAAGATCGTCGACGATCTTCGTGCGCGGGGCGATATGGATGTCTTTTTCGATGTCGATTGCCTCGAACGCGACGACTGGGAACTACTGATTACCCAAGCGATTGAACGATGTGATTATTTCGTCTTCTGCGTCAGCAAACGTTCCACGAGCCTCGATGGATATTGCCTCAATGAACTTTCTCGCGCTTGCGAGCTCAAGAAGACGGTCATCCCTCTTCTGCTCGACGAATCGTTCGTCCCCTTATCCATCACCCGCTTGCAGCGCATCTTCTTTAATCGTTGCAGCAACGTGGATAATGCCATCATTCCCGAGGTCTATGAACCGAACTTCAAAAAGCTCGTGAAGATCTTAACCGGGCAAGAAAAACTGGGCTTCTACAACAAAGACGTTTCCATGGAGGACCAGCTTCAGACCTTTGATCCCTACGAAATCGCCCATAACGCGACGACGTTCGAAGGCAGGGACCGCTTTTTCGCAGACTTTGAGTCGTGGCTTTATAATCCGAGCGCCCTCCCGCTCTATATCCTTGAAGCAGGTCCAGGCGTGGGCAAGACGGCCATCGCCTCCGCGGTGGCGAGCCGATATACCAGCAACGTCGCCGGCGTCCATTTCTGCGTATATAACAACGCCGATAAGACCAATCCCAAAAGGATCATCCTTTCCTTGGCTTGCCAGCTTTCTTACCGCTGCCCGGAATACCAAGAAGTGCTCGTCGATATCTTAAAACGCGAAAGCGCTGCGGGAGCCGACGTAAAGCGCACCTTTGAAATCTTCTTCATCGAACCTTGTCGGAAGGTCCATTTCGATACCCCACAGGTATTCGTTATCGACGCTTTAGATGAAGCGGTGGTGCATGGCAAAAACGAACTGGCGGAATTGATCGTCTCCAGCCAATCCGCCTTGCCTTCCTGGTTCCGTTTCTTTTTAACGAGCCGCCCACAGGAAGATGTGCGTTCCTATTTCCATGCGTGCCACCGTTATGAGATGGATGAAACAAGTCCCGAAAATGAAGAAGATATTGCCAAATTCTATCGCAAATCCCTCGCGAATTTTGGCTTGACGGATTTCGCGTTAAAGAAACTGATGGAGAAAAGCCACGGCTCTTTCCTCTATGCCAACATCATCGCAAAGTCGGTAAAAGCAGGGGAACTAGACCTTACGAAAGTGAAAGACTTTCCTAATGGCATCTATTCCTATTACACGATGTGGTTCCATCGCATCTTTGACGATGGTTCGATTCCCTACGATAAGATGCGCTCCATCCTATCCTTGCTCGTCGTGATTCAGACTTCTCCGGAGATTTCTTTCCTCTCCGAGGCCACGGGCATCGAGGAACGGGAGATTTATCGTTACTTCGATAGCATCTCTTCTTTCGTGCGACTTGAAAACGGACATGTCCGCGCCCGTCATAAATCCGTTACCGATTGGCTTGCGACGCCCAAGCAATGCCCGAGTTGCTTCCTCATCTCCCATAAAGACGGCTATCTTCTTCTTTACGATTACATTACCAAGGTAAGAAGCGCGGGTAGGGGATGGAAAAAGAATTATTACGTCATCCGTGAATATACGCGCTGCTTACGCCATTTAGGTAAAGACCAAGAGCTTGCGGACCTGCTTCAAGATAGTCAATATCTGCTCGCGGGCCTAAAGTCTACATTTTGCAACCTCTATGAGGGGCTTGAAGAATATATGTTAAGCCTCGCCTATCTTTATGATGTCGATGAAGACTATTGCTTTGATGTATACGATTCCGAATGTTTTGCCAACATTTTGGGCACCTATCGCATGGCCATTTATAACGCAGGCTATTATCTGGATTTGCGCGCCTGTGGCGTTGAAGATTATCTCTCGGAAAAAAGCGGTGCGCAGATCGGGGACAATAT
>JAFVCC010000024.1 GCA_017479485.1 Bacilli bacterium | reverse complement strand
AGAAAGGCTATGCCCCCATCACTGCGATCAGCAATAACTTCACCGTCTTGCCCTGGGTGCATGATCCTTGGGGTGGTGGCGATGGCTGCGTCTCCATTACGGGCAAAGAAGACGAACTGACTTATCTCCGAGAGAATAGCATCGCCATCTATGCCTATTCCCCACTCGGACGCGGATTCCTCACCGGACGCGTCAAAAGCACCGATCCCGAGTCGATTGCCTCCGCGGATAAAGCCTCACGGCGCGCGTATTTAAGCGACGCAAATCTCGCGAGGCTCCACCGCATCGAAGAAATCGCCGCCTCCTTATCCATCAGCGTCCCCGACCTGGTCTTAAGTTATCTATGTCATCAAAAGGAAGAAGTTATCCCCGTCATTGGAACTTTATCGCCCCAGCGAATCAAAGATAATCTCATCGCGGCACAGCGTCCCTTACCTCAAGAAGTTTATGACGAGCTTCGGCTGTTAGCCCGTTAACACAGCATTCATTGAAAACACGACGCGCTGCACTAGGCTAACGCGGTTCTTTGTTTTCGCTTAGTTTCACTGCAAAAGGCTCAAAATATAAAGAGTCATGAAGCAATAAATGAAGCAGAAAAAGAAACGGCAACGCCATCTCCTTTTAGGGAGAAACGTTGCCGTTCCAATTTCATCTAAACCAGACTTTGCAAGGTCTTAGTCTTCTTTGGACTTTTTCGGGAAGATTCCGAAGATACCAAGAGCCGACATCACAATCGTCGCACCGAAGATGACGCCGAAGGTGATTTCCGCCGCGCGGATGGCGATTTGCCAGGCGGGGATAACACGCTCATAGGTCGAGCCAACGGCGATGCCGTTCATCGCGTTGGAATGGACGACGGTGAAGAGGATACGTTTGGCAGAGAGACGCATGTTTTGGGCGAGTTGGCCATAGCCTTTGCCCGGACCATAGTCGCGGACGAAGGCCGCGCGTTGATCATCCTTCAAGTTGCCATCGGGGATGTCTTCACCCGAATAGAGGGCGCTTTGGATGTTGACGATCGCCTCGCAGGAGGACCAGTAGTCGGTGACCGCGATGCCCTTCATACCGATCTCGGTGCGGAGATAGTCGACGGCGAGGGTGTGGTTGGCGTAGTTGCAGATGACACCGAGGCGGTTCATGGAGGTCATGACGCACATGGAGTCGGCTTTTTCAATCGGACGGCGGAAGGCTTCGAGGTAGGTTTCGCGGGCGGTTTGCTCGTTCATCCAGGTCGCGACGCCAGAGCGGTTGGTTTCTTGGTCATTGAAGGCAAAGTGCTTGTTGTAGACGTAGCAGCCGTGTTCTTGGATGCCTTCGATGATGGGCGAAATGATTTCGCCGATGAGGATGGAGTCTTCGGAATAGTACTCGAAGGTACGTCCGCCATAGGGGGAACGGTGGACGTTGGAGCAGGGACCATAAAGGCCAGAGTAGCCAGCCCAAAGGGCATCTTCACCCATCGCGTCGCCGACTTTCTTGGCAAGTTCTTTGTTGAGGGTGGCCGCGACGATCGGGTTGCCCGGGTAGCAAGTGGGCTTACGGGTATCGCTGGTGGGGATGCCTTCTTTGTTATGGGCGAGGCCATTAAGCCCAGCAGCATAGGCATCGGTTAAGCCGACGGGGCCGTTGCTATCGACGGTGAGGCGTTTGCCAATGCTTTCAAGCTGCGCGGTGGAACGGAAGCCCTGGGCGACGAGGTCGACGGTCTCTTCATAGGAGAGGCAGTCGAGGAGCTGGTCCCATTTCGGGTCGTCCCAGGCGATCTTGTTGCCTTCCTTATCCATGAGAAGGTCGATGAGCATGATGTTGTTCTCGGCGTTATAGGTCGGGTAAGCGACGTCATCGGTCGGGACATACATCTGGTTCATTTCCTTGAGCATCGTTTCGTTGAGCTTCAGGTGGACATAGTCGCTCGGATAGGTGCCGGTCCAGTTATTACGGGAGAGCCAGGTGACTTTGTTGTCGCCGCGATTCTTATATTTGTTGGGGTCGGCTTCATCGAAGAGGTTGGTGACGGGGTTGCCGGTATTGGGGTCTTTGCTATAAGTCTCTTTGTCGAAGTCGAGGTGGAAGACCTTGGTGAGGTGCTGGTCCCCTGCTTTGGTCATGCCGTCGGAGGTCGACTTGCCTTTAGCGGTGAGGATGTTATTGACCGCGTCATGGGCATCTTTACCCACGGTGAGGTAATAGTCGCCTTCATCGAGGAAGAAGGTCTTCGCGCCGTCGGCGTCATAGGAAGCAAAATCGCGTTCTTCGACATTCACGGTGACTACTTCACTTTCCCCAGCAGCGAGGAGTTTCGTCTTGCCGAAGCCGACGAAATTGACCGCGGATTTCTCTACGCCATGGGTAATGTCATAGGCGGTATAGGGCTTTTGGACATAGACCTGGACCGGTTCTTTGCCCGCGACGACGCCGGTGTTGGTGACCTTGACCGAGACGGTGTAGGTATGGTCAGCGTTTTGGGTCGCGCTGAAGTCGCTATAAGAGAAGGAAGTGTAGCTTAAGCCATGGCCGAAAGGATACTTGACGACGTTATCGTAGTTGAATTCGCCGACGTTCTCGCGGCCTAAGACCTTATCTTCATAACGGGTCTCGGTGTACTTATAGCCGACATAGATGCCTTCTTGATAGGTAAGCGTGGTCGCATAGGAGGAGAAGGAACGGCCCGGCTGGACGAGTTCGCCCGCGTTATCGAAGAGGAAGTTGCCGAAGTTCTTCATGACGGGGTTGGTGTTAACCGGGTCAATGAAATAGGTATCCGGAAGCGAGCCGGAGGGGTTCTTCGCGCCGGTGAGGAGATTGGCAACGCCCGAGAGGCCCGTATGGCCGACAGAGCCGATCCAAAGGGCACTATCGACGCCAAGAGATGCATCATCAAGGAAGGAGCAATCTAACGGGTTGGAGGAGTTGATGAGAACGACGATCGAAGAGAAGACGCCGGCATCTTTCTCCGCCTTAAGTCCCGCGAGGGTCTTGCGTTCTAGTTCGGTGAGCTGGAGGTAATCGCCACTCGTGGATTTGATGGGGGTGCTTTCGATATTCGCGGGCATATCCATGCCTTCGCCACCGACGCGGGAAATCACGAAGATCGCCGCGTCGCCATAATTCGCAAAGGTGGAATTATTGGCCGCTTTGACCGCGTCCCAATCCGCGCCGCGGGGGTCAAGACCATCGACTTCGCCATAGACGTTAGGGATGATCCACTTGATGTGCTCGGTCCTGCCGTTATCGGCTTTGGTATCGCGGTACCACTTGGTGAGATCGGGGTTCACTTCTAAGCCATTGGCATTGAAGGCAGATTCGAAGGTTTCGGCCGTGGCCGTATCGACGGAACCAGAACCCGTACCCGAATAAACGGGGTCGACGCTGCCGACGCCAAAGAGGCTGACTTTGCGGTGTCCCGCAGCAAGAGGAAGGGCATTGCCTTCGTTTTTGAGTAAGACGGCGCCTTCTTCTTCGACTTCGCGAGCGATATCGCGGCCGTTTTTAATGACGTCATCGAGTTTCTCGAAATCGGATTTGTAGTATTCAGAATCGATTTTGACGTTGGGGTCGGGGATGATCTTCATGGTTTCGGCATGAAGGGCTTTGTTGATTTGGGCTTTGTTTTCGAAAGTGATCTTGGCCGCGACGGCAGTCAAAGCGAAGAGGGTCGAAGAGGCCACAAAGAGAATGCGATAGGTATTCTTAAGACCGGTTTTCATAGTTATTTGGCCTCCTTTTTGGCATTACGGGTTTGCGGGACGAAGAAGGACACGACGGTGAGGACGAAAACGAACACCATCAATCCGCTGATGAAGAAGAACGTGCTCTTGTTGTCCTGGAGCTCGATGCCCGCGAATAAAACGGAGGCGTGGTAATAGATGCGGTAGATGTAGCACACTAGCGCCATAAGGCCGCAGACGAAGACGCCATAAGGGGCGTACTTCTCAAGCTTGAAGAAGCTCGCGACGATCGGCAACGCGAAGGCCACAAGAAGCAGCACGAACGCGACCCAGCTGATGACGGGTTTGTTGTCGTTGCTGGCGTAGTTGCCATAGTTGACGACGTAGATGATGGCGGTTACCAATGCGATAACGCCCGTGAGAATGGACAGGTAGAAGCCCACTCCCTTGTTGGAGAAATACTCTTTGATTTTTCCCATAAGAGAACCTTTCTATAGACTGAGCCGAAGCCTATTTCGGGAAGAGCCTTCTTTTTCGAGAGGAATAAAGATGACGGAGCACTTGAAAGCGCTTTCTTCGCCGTGAATCTATCAAAAAACACCGTTTTTATAGGCGGCGGTTTTCGTAACTCGGCGTTGAAATGGCGTAACTCGACTACGCTTTTAAAGGGAAAACAAAGTCGATGGAAAACTTGCCCGATTCGAAACGGAAGGTCATCTCGCCCCCGTATTTCTTCGCGGTGCGCTCCATGGATTTCATGCCAAAACCATGGAGGTCATCAGCGTTTTTCGTGGTTTGGGGCAGCGATTCGACGAGGTGAGGCTCCTCGGCGTAATGGTTGTCTTCATGGAGGAAGAACATGTTGCCGACTTTCCGACCGCTTAAAGAGATGACGCGTCGCGACTTATCCTCTAACTTCGATGCGGCCTCTATCGCGTTGCTGAGCAGATTCCCGAAGAAGGAATAGATATCCATCTCCTCCATGAAGGAGATTGCCGATCCATCAAGGAGGCAGGTCATCGTGATGCCCTCGGCCTCGCATTGGAGCTGCTTTTCCCGCAAGATGACGTCGAGCACCTCGTTGCCCGTATGGACGGCGGAGTCATAAATCATGATCTCATGCTCGAGTTCTTTGACGCTGGGGGCGTTCTCGTTGGTTCTTAAGGCTTGAATCTGGTGTTTTAAGTCATGGCATTTGATGTTGATGAGCTCGATGCTTTTCTTGCTGCGCTCGTATTGTTCTTTCTGGACGTGGACCATCTCACGGTAGGCCTCGGCTTCCGCATGGGTACGGTCAGACTCCCATAGGCCAAAGAATAAAAGCAAGAGCAACGCGCAGCTGATGATCGCGTATAAGGAAAGGCCAATAGAGGAGGCGAGGCTTGTGGAGGGGAGGTCGCTTTGGATGCGGAAGATGCCGATGCAAAGCAAGACGACGACGCTTGAAGCGGCAACTTTCTTCTTGGTGTTCCCTTCATAAGGATTCGCGCGCTCACCCGTCCGCAAGTTAAAGAATAAGGAGAGAGCAAGACCTGCGAGAGAGATGAAAATGCGCAAAATCACATGCAAAACCCCTGCCAATTCCGTTTCTATGCCCATAAAAGAATGACCTAGAATCAAATAGGCGTTATAGGCAATATGCTGGCTGGCAAAGCTTGCCGCGGCGATGAGGAAGATAGTCGAAGGGCGGGTCTTATAAGAAGCCATAAGCACCAGGAACGTCATGAGGTAGATGAGCAAGAAAAAGAAGAACCTCATGATGGTGATGCGGTAATCCCACTCCGTCACCTCACCATAATAGTATTGACCCTCGGTAAATATGGATAAGAGCAACTCGCCGACGAATACCGCCCCAAGTTCCAAGAAAGAAAGGAGCGAAAAGCGAATCCAGAAATACTCTTGT
>JAFVCC010000149.1 GCA_017479485.1 Bacilli bacterium | reverse complement strand
TAGCGCGGACGCTTTCGGCACCTTTGGGGCGCTTAATGGCGACATCTATGCCTCCAAGCGCAACTTCGATTTGAACGAAGCGCGCCGGTATTACACCAATATCGTCGGCAAATATGGGCCGCAGGTCCTTGCGGTGCTTAAGAAAGCGCTCGACATCCCCATCAAGATGGTCTGCCCGCTTCATGGTCCCATCCATAAAGGAAACCTCAACCCGCTTCTTGGGGCCTATGGCAATTGGGCTTCCTATACCCCCGAAGATAAAGACGGCATCATGATCGCCTATTCTTCCGTCTATGGCGATACCGCCTTAGCCGCGGAAATCCTCGCGAAGAAGATCGTCGAACGCGGCCTGCGCGACGTGGTGGTCTATGACGTCTCAAAGACCGATTCTTCCTACCTTGTTTCCGAAGCCTTCCGCGTCGGCACGATCTTGCTCTGCGCGACCACCTATAACGCGGGCGTCTTCGTGAAGATGGAAGACTTCCTCCATGACCTCGCCAACCATAAGATCATGAACCGCACGATCGGCTTCGTGGAAAATGGTTCCTGGGCCCCGGCGGCAAAAGCCAATATGAAGCGCATCTTAAGCGACCTTGAGGGCATCGACTATATCGAGTCCTCATTGACGATCGCTTCGGCGTTAAAGGAATCGCAGCTTGCTGGGCTCGACGCGATCGTCGAAGAAGTCGTCTCGCGCCTACGCCCCGACGAAAAGAAGGTCGAAAAGGAGGGCAGCCTCCTCGACATGACCGCGATGTTCAAGCTCTCCTATGGCTTATTCGCGCTCATTACCAAAGATGGCGAGCAAGATAACGCCTCCATCAATAATTCCTTCTTCCAGGTTTCGGATAAGCCGAACTTGGTCATGCTTTCGGTCAACGTGGCGAATATGTCCGCGGACACCATCCGCAAAACCGGCGTCTTCAATATCTCCGTTTTGAACGAAAACGCGGACTTCGGCATCTTCAAATCCTTCGGCTTCGTCTCGGGCCGCGACAAGAACAAATTCGCCGACTATGAAGGCGAAGTCGCCCGCGCTGAAAACGGCCTTCTCTACCTTAAGGGCGTCGCGAATGCGATGTTCTCCTGCAAGGTTATCGAGACCAAAGAAGCGGGCAACCACGTCTTATTCATCGCCGAAGTCACCGAGGCTCATGTCCTGAATGACGTCCCATCGATGACTTATGCCTATTATTTCGCCAACGTCAAGCCCAAGCCGCTTCCGGAAATCAAGCGTGGTGATCCTAACGCCCCCAAGAAATATGGCTGGCGTTGCAAGATCTGCGGCTATACCTATGTCGGCGACGAGTTGCCAAAAGACTACGTCTGCCCGTTATGCAAGCATCCGGCGACCGACTTTGAGAAAGTGGAGCTATAACCATGCAAGAGATCGTCTCCATCCGTTTCCGTCGCATCTACGCCACGCTGGAACCTTACTTTGATTCGGGGAGGCTCATCCTGCTCGACCTTGATGGAGGATATCTCTTCTTCACCTCGGACGTCCTCCATAAGAAATATGGAAAGGCCGGGTCGGGGCAATGGCTCGACATTCCCGATCGCTTCTTCTTCGCTCTCAATTACCAAGAGGTCGTCAAAAACGGCGAGAACAAGAAGTCCCTCGACATTGAGCTCTTCGACTATGGCTATAAAGAGGAGCGTGAGGAATTCCTCTCCCGGATGATTGGGGTGGAAGGACTTGCGGCCCTCGATGAACGAAAGGGCTACACCTTCCTCTATCAGTATCCCTTATTCGGTGGTAAGGAAAAGAAGGCAGAACAAGAAGAAAACACCAAAAATCTCCTGCAAAAGCTCGACGAATTCATTAACGTCAAGCTTCCTGCTCTAGAGAAGGTGATCTAACGAAACCAAATGAAGGCCACGATATCGCGGCCTTCATTTTCTTTCCTGATATGTTATTTTAATGAGAAAAGTAGGAGGCAACGTTCATGAAGGTCCTCATCATTGATGGCTCCCCGAGACGCGGGGGCAACTGCGACACGCTCATATCGGAGATGACGAAGGTATTCACTTCGTTAAACGTAGAGGCGGAGACCCTTTGCGTCGCACAGAAGAGCATCTCGGGCTGCCTTTCTTGCGGGTATTGCGGAGAACATGGTAGATGTGTGGTGGACGACATCGTCAACGTGGCTGCGACAAAGTTTGAAGAAGCCGATGGCATGATCGTGGTTAGCCCTGTTTACTTTGGTTCGCCCAATGGTTCGGTTATCTCCTTCCTCGATCGCCTTTTCTATAGCACCTCCTACAGCAAGCGTTATAAAGTGGGCGCCGCTTTTGCGGTGGCGCGTCGCGGCGGCACGACTGCGAGCTTCGACGTGCTCAATAAATACTTCACGATCTCGGGCATGCCCGTCGCAAGTGGTGACTATTGGAACAATGCCTTTGGACGAGAAAAAGGCCAGGCGAAGCAAGATGCCGAAGGCATGCGTAACGCCAGAGTCGTCGCCAAGCGGATGATATTCTTAATGAAGGCCATCGCCGATGCGAAAACAAATTACCCGGAATTACTCAGCGAAGAGCCGCGGGTATTCACCCATTTCATCCATTAAGAAAAGCGCGAGGAACTATGCCTCGCGCTTTATTTCATCGACGAATTCTTGGACCACGCGGTCATAATGAGCCGTATCGACGCGGCGTAAGTGACTGTGGGGACCATGCTCGAACCACTCGAGTTTCTTGTGAGGCGAGCCATTAACGTCATAGAGCTTTTGGGTATTCGCGGGAAGGGAGAAGATGTCTTCTTTCGACGCCATCATAAGGCAGGGGAGGCGAAGCGAAGGGAGGACGCTGATGGGACCGACTTTGGAACAATCGATGCCATAGAGTTTCTTGATCTTGCTACGGAACATCCAAACCGTCGGGTAGACGGGGCCTTTGTTCTTGGCGATGCGTTTCTTTAAGGTCTCATAGTAATGGATATAAAGCCCATCAGTGACGAGGCCTACGATTTCCTTGGGGCAGGAGGGATCGGTCGCGAGCATCGTGCAGGCGGAACTGCCCACGCAGATGCCATGGAGGATAATTTTCTTCACGCCTTTGCCGATCAACACGCGAGCAAACGCCAATAAATCGAGGCTTTCTTTATAGCCACATCCCGAATAGATGCCTTCGGATAAGCCGTGGGCGCGTGGGTCGATGACGCAGACGTTGACGCCTTTTTCGGCATAGGGGAATCCATAGTAAAGAGAATAGATGCAGGTTTCGGGGCGGCCACCGAGGATGATGACGGCCATGTCGCTGCCGAAATCATAATAAAGGCCCTTTAAATGGAGACCGTCGTCGGTCGTGGCCTCGATTTCTTCTTCATGCTCTTTATATCTTTCGCGGAACCTTTGGCTCTCTCCCCACATCTGGATGATGCCGGGGTTGCTGCTGGAAGGATGCTCGCGCGACCACTTGGTCGGCTTCTTTCTCGCGGATATGGCATCGAAGATCACCGGCGGGATGATGGTGATGCTGATGATCCCGGGAATCACAATGGCGACGCCGAGGACGATGAGGGTAATGATTAACGGCCAATTCATGCGAGTAACTTTAGCAAAGATGCGCTAGAATTACCACGCTTCACCTTAGGTGAGCGAGGAGATCATATGCATTCATTAGCAATCATCGCAGATAATTCCTGCGCGTTAAGAAAAGAGTACCGTGAGCGCTTTGGCGTCGATGGCATCATCTATGGGACGATTACTTATCCTGATGGACATACCGAGTTCGGCGACCTCGATTATGAGCGCATCACCCCGGAAGATTACTTCAAATCCATTTCCAAGAAGGCGATGTATAAGACCGCCTGCGCCAATATCGACCAAATGATCAACGTGATGGAGCCCTTTGCCAAAGAAGGCAAGGACATCGTGTTCCTCACCATCTCAAGCGCCCTATCTGGTACCTATAACTTCGGCATTAAGGCCGCGGAGCAAATCAAGGCGAAATATCCCAATATTGCCGTCTATGTCGTTGACTCCCAGCGTTATGCCTCCGCTTTGGCGTTGCTCGTTCAAGAGGCTTGCTTACGCCGCGACGAAGGCAAGTCCGCCAAAGAGACCGCGGATTGGCTCGAAGCGAACAAGAATTGCTTCCACCAGATGGGCATGATGGACGACCTTTATTTCCTTGCCCGCACCGGGCGCATCGCTAAGGCCAAAGCTTTCTTTGGCACCATGGCGGGCGTTAAGCCGATGGGCGAATTCTCGTCCTGCGGCTTAACCGAAGCCATCGGCAAAGCCAAGGGCACCAAGAACGCCCTCGATGCGACGATCGCCTATATGCAAGACCGCATCATCGACCCCGATAAGCACATTGTCTTCATCGCTCATTCTCTTCGCGAGAAGGAAGCCCTCTATCTTCAGGGCCGCATCCAAGAGGTCATTAAGCCCAAGGAAATCATCTGCCTGCCGCTAGACCAAACCTCTGGCGCGAACATGGGTCCTGGCTTATGCGCGGCTTTCTTCTATGGCAAGCCGATCACTGCGGATCTTGCGGAAGAAAAAGCGGTAATCACCAACATCTTAAATCAGAAATAAGCCGAGTTTTGCGATGATAATCATTGATGCGACCATGTTCCGGGCGATGATTCGTTCCGGCGCGATTGACCTTCAAAGGCACTCCGAGGAAGTGAATAACCTCAACGTTTTCCCTGTGCCTGATGGCGATACGGGACTTAACATGTTCGCGACTGTGCGCGGCGGGGTGGAAGCGGTGGAATCCCTTCAAGGTGGATCTTTAGGAGAAACCTGCAAGGCGTTAAGCCGTGGCATGCTTCTTGCTGCGAGGGGCAACTCGGGCGTTATCTTAAGCCAGTTCTTTGCTGGGTTGGCGGATGGGCTAAGCAATCTTGAGCAAGCCAATGTCATGCAGTTTGCCCAAGCTTTTGAAGCGGGCGTTAAGCGCGCTTACGAAGTGGTCGTTAAGCCCGTAGAAGGAACCATCCTTACCGTCATGAGGGAAGGTGGCGAATATGCGCTTTCCCATATCGACTCGGCATCAAGCTTTGAAGACTATTTCACGCTGCTGATCAACACGATGCGGAGCACCCTCCTCGCGACTCCTGAACTTCTCCCCGTATTAAAAGAAGCGGGGGTCATCGATTCGGGCGGCGCGGG
>JAFVCC010000148.1 GCA_017479485.1 Bacilli bacterium | reverse complement strand
GCATTGCTCGACGTAAGGAAGGCTTAAGTAGGCGAGTTCGATTTCTTGTAGCTCAATGCGGTGGCCCATGTGCTTGATTTGGAAGTCCTTACGGCAAGAGAAGACGAAGTTGCCTTCGCTATCGACATAGCCATAGTCGCCCGAATGAAGCGTCTTTTTGCCTTCGATTACCTCGAAGGTAAGGCGGTTACGTTCTTCTTCCCCAAGGTATCCGACGGCGATTTGCTCGCTTTGGATGAGGATTTCTCCGTCACGAAGATAGACGTGGTTGCCGGGAAGTGGCTTTCCTAAAGGAATCGCTTCTTCTAAGCCTAAGTCACGGGTGATTTCGTAATAGAGACATACCCCAGCGAGTTCGCTGGAGCCATAGAGATTAATGAAGCGAGCAGAAGGATAAGCGGCGCGCCAGGCATTCAAGTATTTGGCGGCGAAAACCTCCCCGACGAAGAAGACGTAACGAAGGTGGGGGAGGGGGTAATATTTCATGAGCCTCACCCTCGCAATGAGGGAGAGGGCGCTAGGCACCCAGCATAGATATGTAATCTCGTGATCGACGAGGTATTGCATGATCTTCGTGGGCAAAGCGAAATAAGTACGGGAAGGAATGTATAAGGTCGAATGAGAAGCAACGCTTAAATAGACGTCCTTCATCGACGCGTCGAAATAGAAGGGCGATTGGCTCGCCATGCGCTCTTCTTTAATGGGGAATTGCTCCAAGAAGCTCTTCACGAAAGAGAACATCGCGCGGTGCGACTTGACGACGCCTTTAGGCTCGCCGGTGGAGCCGCTGGTGAAGACGATATAGGCCGGCGCGTTTTCATCCCAAGTCTCACGGAAGGCAGCGATATCTTCCTTGCGGGGGTCATATTTCATGGCCTCGGTGAAATAGATGGGGATCAGCCCTTCAAAAGGCTCCTCTTCGCCTAAGCAGATCTGGTACTTGATGCCCGCTTTTGCGATGACGGACTTCACTTTCTTTTCGACTTGACTCGGATCTAATGGCACATAGGCGTTTCCCGACATCAGGATGCCATAGAAGGAAAGAATGGTCTCGGGAGTCTGCGCGGCGAAAACCAAGACGTTTTGCCCTTTGATTCCTAAAGCGGACAAGTAAGAAGCAAGGCGCGTCGCGGCGTCGATGGCTTGTCCATAGTTATAGGTCGATTCTTCCCCGACGAGGTAGGGGCGGCTAAGGTCGTTATGAAAGAGAAATTCAGAGAGGTTTTTCACGGCGAGCAATAGTTTAGCCACTTTCTCCACTTTTCTAAAGAAAAGATTTTCCTTTATGGCGTTACGTATGCTTCAAGAAGTATTACTAAGAGAGAAATAGGACGCGACTTTAGCGGTCATTTCGGCCCAATAATCCAATGAAAAGCGAGGATAAGAACACTCTAATGACGCCTTTATATGCTTGCGGTAGTGGATCAATAAAAAGAAGAATAGACTTACGATTTCTAGCGGGTTTCTTCCCTGCGAAGCAACGCGAGACAAAAAGAAGAAATTTCCGCTTGAATAATGGTTGAAGAATGCCCATAATACCCATGCGCTTTCCAACGGACCATTGGTGTAGCGGCCTAACATGCTTCCCTGTCACGGAAGAGATCACGAGTTCGAATCTCGTATGGTCCGCCAAGCGATTCTGGCCCGGTAGCTCAGTTGGTAGTAGCAACGGACTGAAAATCCGTGTGTCGCCGGTTCAAGTCCGGCTTGGGCCACCAGAAAGAAGATTACCGCCTTAGGGCGGTTTTTTCGCGGCCGTTACAAATTTAGACAGTGTATAAAAAACGTCGGAAATCGTTTCTTCCTAAGTAAATGTCGCTAAATAACACCCCCGCATGAAAAAGGCCCGTTACGGGCCAGCGGGTCTGAGTCCAGTCGGCCGGAAACCGCCGGACTTTCATCCGATTTCCAGCTTTTCGAATACGGCACGATGTCCTCGACCGGTTTCCTCCCAACGTTCTCCAATGCGGATTCCAGGTAACGATAGGAATCGAGGCCGCTATTGATGGCCGTGCGGATTATCGTCGGAAATCGTTCGTTCCTAACTTCATGTCCTTCATATGGTAAAATGATGTCGTCCGAAATCTTTTGAAAACAAAATTCAAGGCCTTTTTGCAGGGATTTTAAGGAAAAACATGGAAAAAGATAACGTAAAGAGCCGCCAAGGAAGAGCCGTTTGGACCGCGATGTCGCTGGTGCTTTTGCTCCTTTCCTTCATTACTCTTGGCATCTTCTTGCCCTTATGGGAACGCGAGTCCGCGTTACGTCCTTACTTCATTGGGCTCTACTCCACCTTCCTTCTTGGCGCTTTGGCTTTTGCGATCTTAGGCATCATCTTTGGCTCGAAGTCGGCGAAGCCTTTTTCCATCGTCTTCACGGCAATCTCAGGCCTATCAGTGACGCTTTCGGTGGTTTATGTTGCAATCTTCCTCCCTTCTTATTACCGTGGCCTCGATTCCATCGCCCCACATACTTTACTGAAGTCTCATGATGCGGCAGATTGCCACGTCGTGAACGAGGAAAGCGAAAACTATGGCCGAAGAGAAATGTCGATGTGCTATGACCATGATGGCAAGCTGCGCGACGCCTTACTCGAAGTTATCTACACCTTCGTCCGCGACCCTATGGAATCTATGGATAACGGGGAGTCCTTCTTTTATATGCTCGACGATTCCAATGAAGAATCCTTGCAGGTTTATTCCTCGGGGTTAGTTAAAGTGCGCGCAAACGATGCGCCACTATATTACGGGATTAGCACCTATACCATCCCCAAAGACGATGCGACGCGCTTATTCGACCTCTCAAGCGAAGTGGTCCAAGACGCGATTAAAGTCCATGAGCAAGGCAAAGAAGACGCGAAAGGAAAAGGTGACATCGACCACTTCGTCGCTGCGATGGAGCAAAAGGAAAGCCCTTGGTGCACTTATCGTCCCATTCTTAGCGGTGACAGCTATTATGAATTCCGCGATAACGGCAACCTTTTAGGCGTCATCAAAGACGCGAAAGGAACCTTCCTTGATTACCTACCGGTTTACCATATTTCTACGGTCCTTAGCTATAACACCGCTTATGAGGATCTCCCTTGGGTCTACACCCTTTATCCCGAGTTCCGCGAAGCGATGATCAGCTATTCCTTCTATGACGATTATGGCTGGATGGGGACGCAGACCTTCCATTACAAGCTCACCATCGAGGACGTCACCGCGATCGTGAACGCGGTGGAGAACGTCTTAAACTAAGGGCTCAATGCGGGCGAGGACGTTTTCGATCGTCGACATCTCCGCGTGAGAGTAAACGTTCATCATCATGGCTGCGCTATGACCCATATAACGGGCGACGGCTTTGACTTCGAGCATGTTTCGGCACGCTTTTAATAACTTCGTTGCTTTCGCATGACGTATGGCGTGCGGGGTGATGCGGCGGACTTTGGCTTTTGCGATATATCGGTTGAACGCGCCACGGAAGGCAGCCTTAGATAAGGGCAGTCTGGAGTTTTCAAAGCACGGGAACATATAGGTCGAAGAAGGACAGGTCTTCTTATATTCATTCAAGAGGAACTTCATCTCCGAGGATAACTTGCAGGTGCGATAGGACTCGCGGGTCTTTAACACGTCGCTTAAGACGAAGCTTTTCTGCGAGTTATAAAGAAGTTGCTTCTTGATGGAGATGACGCCTTTTTTCGCGTCGTAGGCTTCCCAGGTTAACCCTAGGAATTCCCCTAAGCGTGCACCGAGTTCCATAAAGAGGCGGAACATGACTTTATGGGGGCTATTATCGGTGACGCGGAGGAAGCGGCGTTCTTCCTCTTTATTCCAGATGATGCGTTCTTTCTTCATGAAGTGCTCGGGAATGTTTTCGAGTATTGCGGTCTCATCTTGATAATCCGAAGCATCAAGGATCTTCCATTTAAAGGCGATGCCGACCATGTTCCTTAAGATACCGATGATGCGGTTCTTCCAACTTGGGGTGAGCGATTCTTCATCGACGATGCGGTGATAGGTGGATTCGATATGGCTTGGGGAAAGTGCGTCGATCGCAGGGGAAGATAAGTAGGGGCGGAAGTATTTGTTTTTGACGCTTAAGGCTTGCGAAAGCGAAGAGTTCCGCACGTGCAACGATCGGTATTCGATGTAGCGGTCGAAAAACGAATCAAAGGTCATCATCCGGAAGGCCTCGATGCGTAAGGTAGAAGCCTTCTGACGGAGCAATTCTTCCTTGGCTTTTAAGGCGTCTTCTAAGCTTGCGAGATTGGAGCAATAGATGTGGGTGCGCTTGCCTTCATAGACGCGGATGAGGTCCACTTTGTAGGTGCGCTTTGCTTCGTCGAATTTGATGCCGGGAGGCAAAGTTGATGTGGGGGAAAGAAAAGATGTTTGCATAATGTTATTTCTCCTTTGCCTTATTGTCGGACAACGCGAGTAAGGAAAGAGAAAAAGCGCGTCATTATCGGAAAATAAGTCGACGTTATAAGCCAAGTGGTCCTGCCTAAAAAGGCAGCAGTTTATTCAAAACACCGAAAGGAAGTTATTCAAAACACCGAATTGGTTTTATTCAAAACACCGAAAACGCATGCGCCTTGAGTCACAAAAGCCATAAAAAGCGGAGTCCACTCCTCAAAGGCTTCTAATACTAAATGGAAAGGTCAAAACACCGAAGGGTTTTCCCTCTTTATTTTCCAACTAAGTATTCCTTGTAATTTAGAAAGAACGCATCCACCGCGGTATCGGGGTCGCGCTTTGCAAAAGAAGGACATCTTTTATTGGCCT
>JAFVCC010000147.1 GCA_017479485.1 Bacilli bacterium | reverse complement strand
TATATAAGCTTGGGATCGATAAGACCCATCCCGAGGAAGCGATCTGCGAGGTCCTTGCTTCGCGCATCGGAAGACGCCTCTTCCCTAAGGACGTCCTCTCCTACGAACTAAGGGAGATCAACGGGCGTTACGCCTCCGTATCCGAAAGCGTCATTGACGAGGGCGAAGAGCTCGTCCCCATGTCCGCCATCTTGCCTTCGAAGTTCCTCGAGCTCTATCGCGGAGGCGGGAGCAACAAGGAATTCTCCAAGGAATTCTTCCTCGCTTTGAAGAGTCAAGGGAGAAAGGACCTCTATGACTTCTTCGCGAAGGTGGCGGTGCTCCGCTCCCTCTGCTTCATCGGCGATTTGCACGCGGATAACCTCTGCGCGATCCGAAACGTCGATACTGGTGAGGTTCGACTCGCCCCTATCATGGATTTAGGCGGGGCCTTTGGCTCGAGCAAGACCGGACGCGACACCATCGCCCACGCGAATCGAGGCACCTTGTTCCTCATCTATTTCCTCTATGGCAGCTTGAACCCCGAATGGGATTATTCCTGGTATGACTCGCGGATGCTCGATGGGGTGGAAGAAGAGATCGAGGATTATCTCTCCAAATCCACCTTCTATACGCCCGAGATCATCTCCTGCGCGTTAACGATATACCACCAACAAAAGAAAGCCCTCGAAGAGGCAAAGGAGAAACATGGCCACTGAATACTACCGATTAAGCGATCGCATCGCCCTAAGGAAATGGAAATACGTCGACCGCGCGGTCTATATCCAAGGCGTGGAAAACGCCGCTCCAGTAAGCAAGGAGGAGTTCGCGTTATTGCTTTTATGCGACGGTGAGCACGAGATTTCCCCTTGCCCCGAGCTCGACTCGCTTTTGCAGAAGAATTACATCGAACCCTGTAAGAAGGGGGAGCATCCTAGCCCCTGGTCGATGCTACATGAATACGACAATTACTATTTCCCCAAGATGAACCTGATGATCACGGGGAAATGCAACCTCAATTGCCTCCACTGCTTTAACGCCAAAGATAACGCCCCCTTAAATACCGAGCTATCCTATGAGCAGATCCTAAGCATCTTAGACCAAGCCCGCGACATCGGCGTCCACGCCTTCACCATCACCGGCGGGGAGCCACTGGTCCATAAACGCTTCTTGGACATCGTCCGGGCGATCTATGAACGCGACATGTTCATCTTCGAGCTCAACACCAACGGCTTATTGATCACCCAGGAGATGCTCGACGTGTTCAAGCAGCTCCACTGCCGCCCCCTCATCAAGATCTCCTTCGATGGCGTGGGGTACCATAATTGGATCCGTCAGCACCCTCACGCCGAAAGTCGCACCTTAAAAGCCATAAAGCTCTGCATCGAAAACGGCTTCAGCGTCAAAGCGCAGGTGCAAGTCAACCGCAAAAACGTCGACGTGATGCTGCAAACCGCGAAACTACTCGACGATATGGGCGTCCGTGAGATGCGGATGATCCGCACCACCGAAGCGCCGCGCTGGGAGAAAAATTCCCCCGATTCGAGTCTCAGCTTCGAGGAGTATTACCAGAAGATGACCGATTTCGCGAAGGAATACATCCATAGCGGCATGGAGATGATCATCGACGTGTGGCAATTATTGCGTCTTTACCCCGCCGCGAAGACCTATGAGCTCGTCCCCATCGCCTGCAGCAAGGACGAATTCAACATCCGCATCCCCATGTGCAAGGGCAACCGCGGCATGATCGCCGTCTCTAGCGGAGGCGAGGTCGTCCCCTGCCTTCAGATGTCGGGCTGGTTCTTGGAGCATAAGCGGAGCCTTGGCAACGTCTTGAAGACTCCCTTAAAGGAACTCGTGCGCGAAAGCGACTATTTAAACCTCGCCATGGCTCCCCTGCTTACGCAGATCCTCAAAAACGACAAATGCGGCAACTGCAAATACTACAAAGTCTGCAACGGCGGCTGCCCGGCGTTAGGGCTACTTTATTCTCCGAATGGCGACTATTACCACGAAGACATCTTAAAGTGCCTCTTCTTTGAAAACGGCTGGTACGAAAAGATCAACGCCGAGCTTAGCGATTGGCATCTCCTGAATCCGCTCGATCTTTAATCCGTCGAAACCCCTATTGAGGGCATCAAACGTACTTCGTCCACTACTCTGACGAATCTCAAATTCAATTTGAAAATCGTCAGAGTTTTTATTCGGTCGAGTTTTTCCCTCTCGCTGTTCTAGTGTTGAAGCGAAAAAAGCGTCCCTAGAGTCTTCAGGCCAAGGACGCTTCATGAACTTTGTTTTTTTGTAGGAGGCAGGTACCCCTACTTATCGAAGAGCTTCTCGATTTGGCGGAGGTATTTCTTCTCGCGCTTGGCCTTATAGGCTTTCGAGCAGCAGATCTCCTTGATGTAGATGTGTTTGTCCGCGAGGGAGATGATGCGGGCTTCCTTGCTTTTGGGGAACTCGGAGAAATTGACGGGCCACATGTGGCTTTCGATGACTCTTTTGATGGGTTCGTGGATGAAGAAGTCGCGCGCGGCGTTTTCGGCGGCGATGTAGGGATGGGCGCTCAGATGATGTTCCATCTTGGAACGGTCGTTACGCCAGTCATAGAGGTAATAGTCGTGGAGTATCGCGCCCAAAAGGATTGTCTTCAAATCGCCTTTATTGTGACGTAACGCGCGCTTTAATGCGGTTTTGGCCACCTTAAAGGAATGGATGTAGCAATTGGAGCCGCGGTGCATGGAAATTTCCTTCATCCGCAGTATCTTTTCGTCATGGAGGAAGGCTTGGTAGATTTCCTCGAGCTCGCGCTTTTCTTCGTCGGAGAGTTTCATGGGGTGTCCTTCCTTATTAGGAAGGGATTATAGCAAAGGGAAAGGAAATAGCGAGGCCTTTTATATACCTTATATATCTATATATAGGACCCCCACTTGAGGCATCACTCAAAGGCCCAGACTTTCGTTCCTTTGATTTGGCCGGGCTTCGTTTTAATCATGCCCCCTCTTACGGGACGGATCTCGATTTCGGCGGTGATGAGGACGCGAAGAGTTAGAAGGTGGCCTCCGGTAGTCTTGATCTCCCCTCCTTCTTCATAAGAGAGGCAAGCATGGGCGTGGATCAAGGGGCCTTCCTCGCTATCTTTGAC
>JAFVCC010000003.1 GCA_017479485.1 Bacilli bacterium | reverse complement strand
TTGCCAAAAGAAAACATTGCAGCACCTCGGCATCATTGCCGATAAACTATCCAGGAGGTCATAAGAATGGAAAAGTCTGATGAATTATTCGCGGAATCGGTCAAAGAGCTTTCCGCCATCTCATCTCGTTTAGAAGGAATCGCCGCAATTGAAGAGTCCTTCCAATCGCGGCTAGAAACACTCTCTTCTCGCGTCGATGATTTGTACGCGAGACAAAAAGAAATCATCTCGGATATCGACCTGCTTTCTAGCGCGATCAGCGACCTAGAGAAAACCTTTGCTTCCGTTGCCTCTCTTCAAGAAAAGATTGGGGATTTGCATCGAATTTTGGACAATTTAGATATTCAAGGTTTGCATGATGGACTTGAGAATGCCTCCGATGAAATCACGAAAGCTACAACAAAACTTACCGCCGCTGAGAAGCGCTCGAAAGAAGCAAAGACCAAGAAAAACCTAGGCAAAAAATGAAACGTGATCCAGCGATTGTACATAAGACTATGTCCGCCATCCGCGGCAAAGATACCGGCATCGAGAAAAAGCTCCGTAAAGCACTCACTTCGCGTGGCGTAAGATATCGCCTCTATTCCAAGAAAGTGCTCGGACACCCTGATTTGCTTATTCCTTCTTTGAAGATCGCGATTTTCGCCGATTCGGAGTTTTGGCATGGCTACCAGTTTGAAGAAAACGTTACTCAACTCGAGCGCCTCGACGCTTATTGGCTAAAGAAGATTCGCCGAAACATGGAGCGCGATAAAGAGGTCAACGAAGGTCTGCGTTCCCAAGGCTACACGGTACTTCGCTTTTGGGGAAACCAAATCAATAAAGACCTCGATCGCGTCGTTAATGAAATCATGACGACCATTGAGGAGCGAAAACAAATCGAAGCGTGGCGAAACTCCATCCGCGAGCTAACGACGCTGACCTACATCGAATCCGGTGATTGTTATTTGCTGCTTCACCGCGTGAAAGAGAAGAAGGACATTAATGAAGGGAAATGGATCGGCGTTGGCGGGCATCTCGAGCCTGGTGAGACGCATATCCAAGCGCTCAAGCGCGAGGTCCTTGAAGAAACGGGCCTTACGGTTAAAAAGTACCAATATCTTGGCTACATTGATTTCCTTAACGATCAATATCCTCCCGAACGGATGTATTTGTCCAAAGTCACTGCTTTTGAAGGCGAACTAATTGATTGCAATGAAGGCGAGCTCGCATGGGTGAAAAAGAGCGACATGATGTCGCTTCCCATGTGGGAGGGAGATAAGTACTTCTTGCCTCTATTAGACCAGAAACACGAAGGGTTATTGCGGATGAGCGTCATCTATCACGGGGGCGTATTAACGAAAGTTGAAGGACCCTTCTATTTGCCTAAGAAGAAAAAGTGAGATAATCAACCCATGTCAGATACGAAGCCGACCGTCGATATTGAGCATTCCCAAGTCTATAGCCTCGCAACAGTCCTAGGCGTAATGACCCGCGCTTTTGAGGAGTGGGACTCGTCTTTGTTCGACCTAAAACATGAAATCGCCGTTCCCGCTTTGCTCGTTTGCGTGTTTTTACTCGACCGCAATTTGGATGGTGATCTTTTCCAAGCCGCGTTAGCCACCTTCTTTGAAGTCGCCGCTAAAAGGAAGATTCTCTCCGAGAGCCCAAAGGAAGTCGCGTGGCCGGAATGGGATGCGTCTACGTTAAAGCACCCTGAAAATGTCCCGCTATATGATCTTGGCATCATCCTTGCGGCATGGAACCTTGCTGCAAAGCAGGATGAACTACCCCCGGAGATGTTCCTTGGACCTTTGTTCACCCTTGCTGGAGTCATCGTTGAAGGCGTGGACCACGGCTATTTCCTTGAAGATAAAAACGTGCGAAAAATCTATGAGGAGCAACGAGTCAAACTCTCTTCTACTCACGGTGGAGAAGAAGGGTTTAAAACTGCGTTAAAGGCGCAGCTGCAATCCATTAACGATTCGCTAAATGATGCAAAATCTTCGCATAAGCCGAACTAATTTGGAAATAAAGATGAACTGGACTTTAAAAACAATAACTCAGGAAACCCATCATAAGTTCTTGAATTTCTTCACCTATTCTTTCGTGGTGGAGAAAGAGGGCGAGACCGCGGAATATCCTTATTATGTTTCTTCTCGCCACAATAAAGATGAGCTTCTTGCTCTCACTCATCGCTTCTCCCGCCCCGATGGGGTGCTCATCGCTGCAATCAAAGAAGGCGACGAACCCTCCGTCTTGATCATCGAGGAGTTCCGTCCGCCACTCAACGCGAAAGTCATTGAATTCCCGGCTGGGCTTCTTGAGCCAACCGATGAGAATGAAACAATCGCGGCGATGCGGGAATCGATTGAAGAAGCAGGGGTGGAACTATGCGACGTTACGCTGCTTTGTCCGCCTTCACCGACTTCGGCCGGACTTAGTGACGAGATGATTTCGGTGGTCTACGGCAAGGTCAAGGGACTCACCGATACGCACCTTGAGAAGTTTGAAGATATCCATGCGCGCTTTCTTCCAATCCGTGATATTCCCGCCTTGCTTGCAGACCCAAATGCACTGATCGCGATTAACGCAAGGCTGTGCCTTCTGTATATACAGGAACTTTTTAGGAACAAAAAATGAAGTCTTTTCGTCGATTCGTCCCATTGCTTTTCTGGGTTTTCCCTCTGGCGTTATTCATCCTGCCCTTTTTCGTGTGTTTTAAAGATGGCGACTACACCTTTATTGCCGTATCGGGGAGCCAAGGCATTTCCGCTGCCTCGGTTTCGATGTATCGCTGCTATGGGTATGTTGGCGGGTTCGGCGCGGTCGCGTTTTATTCCAGCATCGTACTTATGGCCGCTGCTGCTACGATCGTTACTCTTACCGTATTTATTCCTTCCCTAACAAAAGCGCGGTTTATCCATTGGGTTATCTTTGGCTGTCTTGGCGTATCTGCGCTTATGATGATCGCCGCGGGTTTCTTGTTAATTCAAGGGGTGGAAACTGCTACGGTTCAATACTTTGATATTGCGGGTAGGCAAGTAGAAAAAACGTCGGGATTCTCACATGCCGACATCACGTTCTTTTTGGAGTTTTTGCTCCCTGTTTTGACTTTTGCTTGGTGGGGCTGGACGATGGCCGTCGAGCACCGCCTTCAAAAGACGGCCAAGTCTTAATTTTCTTCTGCTTCGTTTTTCCATTCGTCGCGTCCTAAGGCAATCAAAGCGACGCATATTAGAGGCGAACCAGCCTGAAGCATGGCAAACGCTGAATTGGTGGTTGAGGACAATACCAAGCCACATATAAATAGGGCAATCGATGCGACGACACAAACGACTGGAATCCAAAAAGAAGGGGTTTTTACGTTGAAATTCCGGTTCAAAATGAAACCGGCGATGCAGTAAGAAAGAATTCCTGGAACCGACATTAAGCCCAGCATGTT
>JAFVCC010000146.1 GCA_017479485.1 Bacilli bacterium | reverse complement strand
GTTACTAATAGCTCGAGAACTTAATTTCACTAATTCTATATATCCTATAGATGAGTAAGCTAAGTCAGGCGCATTTAAAGTAAAAACAATTGTAGAACATGTCTTGGTAGTATCCGGTTTTCAGAGAACATCGAGTCTCTACGAAAAAGTCTGGTGACGATGGCACGGTGGGCACACCTGTTCCCATCCCGAACACAGAAGTTAAGCACCGTAACGGCGACTGTAGTTCCTTCGGGAGCAAGAATAGCACGTTGCCGGGCTTTTTCTTTTATGGGGCCTTTTTGCCCTCAATCATCTACCTATTTCTTTGGCGGGGCATCGTCAATCCGACGAGCCTACTGCCATTACCGATATTTCCTGCCAACGAAACGCGTTTCCGTTGTATCCTATTCCCGAGGCTCATCACATGAAACAAATCGGAATCATGAGGCTGCGCAGCGCTCTCGCCGCGGCCGATAAAACCCTGAAGGACGAAGAAGCGTCCTTCCTTTCCTTGATCGACCCGGAGAAGGAATTCTCCTTTGTCAAACCCAAAGCCGGCATCCCGACCGTTTTCTTCATCCAAACCGGCGGATCCGAGATCTATTTCAAAGACTGCTTTGAGTCGTTCCCGGAACCCTATTGCCTCCTCGTCCAAGGCAAGCGCAATAGCCTCGCGGCTAGCCTGGAAATCAAATCCTTCTGCGCCCAGCGCGGCAAGCGGTGCTTCCTCATCATGGGCCAGCCCGAATCCTGCTTAACCCAGCTCCGCCGTTATGAGAAATTCTTCCGCGTCGAACAAAAGCTCCGCGCGATGAAACTCGGTGTCATCGGCCGTCCTAGCGATTGGCTGATTGGCTCGCCCTATTCGGTTCGCGACATCAAAAAGCGCCTTGGCATCGACGTTATCCACATTCCGATGAAGGAATTCCTCGACCTCTATGAGGAACGGATTCTCGGTGACACCAAGGCCATGAAACGCTTTTTAGAGAAGACGTCGCGTCGTGAGGATCTGCGCAAATCCCTTTATGTCCATGGGGCCCTCAAACAGCTCTGCAAGAAATATGGGCTTTCGGGATTTACGCTGCGCTGCTTTGACTTACTCACCAAGAAACAAGAGACTTCTTGCCTCGCCTTTGCCATGCTCAACGATGAAGGTATCGTCGCGACTTGCGAAGGCGACGTGCCGACGATGCTTACGATGACCATCGTCGAAGCCCTTACCGGCCGTCCGAGTTTCATGGCCAACCCCAGCGAATTCGATACGGAATTCGGTGAGGCGATCTTCGCCCATTGCACCTGCCCCCTTTCCATGGTGTCCTCTTACACCCTTGCGACCCATTTCGAATCGGGCTTAGGCTTTGGGGTGCGAGGCCAATTCCCCAAGAAGCGCATGACGATGGTCAAGCTAAACGCCAATCTCGCGTCCATTCGCGCCTTAGGCTGCCGCGTGATTGAAAATCCGTTACGCAGCGACCTCTGCCGCAGCCAAATCCGCGTCCGTTTCGACGATGATATCCAGCAATTAATCGATGATCCCTACGGCAATCACGTCGCTTTTGCCGAGGGAGACATCCGCAGCGAAATCGAGGATTTCTTTAACTATCTCACCCGTTAAAGGGTAGGGGAGAGACCGTTAATTACTCCTTTCTTCAACATATTTTCCTAATTTAGGCCGTATTTTATAAAACTCGTGCGCTTTGTCATGGGCTCAATTTGTATTATTTTCGCCCGCGTGCAATAATGTACCCACCTGAGAAGAATTTTATATTCTTCCGCCTGCGCACCTCGTTACCCTTCAAAACAATGAACATTGAAAAGAAAAACCCCTACGGGGGGATTGATATTTCCATGGAAGCCATCGCTTCCATTGCCGGCAGCGCCGCGAGCGAATGCTATGGTGTGGTCGGCTTAGTACCACGCGGTAATTTGACCGATGCCGCGCGCGAGATTTTGCGTTTGGACGAATACGTGAAGGGTATCTATACCCGCAAAGGCAAAAAAGGTTACGAAGTTGACGTCTATCTTTGCTGCGCCTATGGCGTAAAGCTTTCGGAAGTCCTCGCTGAGGTTCAGAAGAAGGTCAAATACGAGCTCGAAAAGACCTTTGGGGTCCATTTCGCTGCGGTGAACGTCTTCGTCGTGAACATTCAAGAGGCCAACTGATATGAAGACCATTGATGCGGCAACGCTGAAGGCCATGTTCCTCTCGGCGGCCAATAACCTATATAACCATTATCCTGAAATCGATCAGCTCAACGTCTTCCCGGTCCCTGACGGCGATACGGGTATGAATATGAACCTCACCGTCTCTAGCGGCGCGAAGGAAATCGCCAACCGCCCCGAAGACGATGACCTTTTCTCTTTAGCGTCGAGCTTCTCCCGCGGCTTGCTCATGGGCGCCCGCGGCAATTCCGGCGTCATCACCTCCCAGATTTTCCGTGGCTTCGCGAAGGCCACCGAAGGCAAGAAGGTGCTCAATTCCTATGACCTCGCTTTAGCTTTTGATTCGGCGCGCGAAGTCGCCTATAAGGCCGTTATGAAACCGGTCGAAGGCACCATCTTGACCGTCATCCGCGAATCGAGCGCCTCCTTAAAGGAATTTGCGAAGAAAGAAACCAGCATCGAAGCTGCGATGGACCGCCTCCTCGAGGCCGCCCGCGTCTCGCTGGAACATACCCCGGACCTCCTTCCCGTCTTAAAGGAAGTCGGCGTCGTCGACTCTGGCGGCGCGGGTCTAGTCACCATCATCGAAGGCATGGTCGCCGCGGTGAAGGGACAATTCATCGAGCGCAAAGGTGAAGCCACCGCCACCCAGGAAACCTCCTCCCCCTATGCCGGCGCGAAGATCGCCGACAGCGAAGAAGGGTTTGGCTATTGCACCCAGTTCATCTTGCGTTTAGGCAAAGAGCCCGAGAAAAAGAATTTCGTGGAGAAGAACTTCAAGAAATTCCTCCTTGCCCACGGCAACTCCGTCGTCATCGTCCAAGATGATGACATCGTCAAAGTCCACGTCCATACCCTCATGCCGGGCAATATGCTCAACTACGCCCAGCAATTCGGCGAATTCGTCACGATCACCATCGAGAACATGACGGAAGAGCATCACAACATCGAAGCGGGCAAAACGGCGACCGATTACGATTTTGGCGCCAAACCTAAATCCGCCCCGCAGCCGATCATCTCCGAAGAACAAATCGCCGCGACCACCGCGGATGAAGTGCCCATCGAGAAGGAATATGGCATCGTCGCCGTCTCTTCCGGCGCAGGGCTTGACGAACTCTTCCGGGAACTTGGCGTCGACGTCCTCGTCTCGGGCGGACAGACCATGAACCCCTCCACCGAAGATTTCGTGAAGGCCATCCGCCAAACCCGCGCCCGTCACGTCTTCCTCCTCCCCAATAACTCCAACATCGTCATGGCGGCCTCCCAGGCTTGCGACGTCATGGAAGGAAGCGGCGTCAAAGCCCGCGTCATCCCCTCCAAGACCATCCCCCAGGGCATGAGCTGCTGCATGGCCTTCAATCCCGAAGAGAATCCCGACGAAATCTTCAAGACGATGAAAGGCGCCCTGCGCATGGTCAAGTCGGGCTCGGTTACCTACGCGATCAAGGATACCGAGATCGAAGGCGTCCACATCACCAAGGACTACTACATGGCGATGAAGGACAAAGCCATCGTCTCCTGCGTGAAGGATAAATTCGAAGCCCTCAATGACCTCGTGGATTCCTTAGTTGGGAAATCCTCCTGCATGCTGACGGTGCTCGTCGGCTGCGATATCTCCGACGAAGACATGGCCCGCGTGAGCGACGAGCTCATGTCCCGTTATGGCGACGATCTTGAGATCGACGTCAAGCGCGGCGACCAGCCGGTCTATTCCTTCCTCGTCGGCGTGGAATAATTCTCATACCACCTCTAGGCTGCCGCTTGGGCAGCCTTTTTCCTGTTTGAGAAGGTATAATCGAGCCATGGGCTTATTCGGTCGCAAAAAGAAGATGCTTCCCATCACCCTCGACGATGGCTCCATCATCGAGGCCGAGGTGATTTCGCTCGCTCCAGAAGAAGTGGTCGAGGAAGTGAAAACGGAGGAACTTGTTGAAGTCACCGACGGCGAGACGAAAGCGTGGCTTTTATCCACGCTGCCAACCTTAGTCAAAAATGGAGGCGGCGCATTAAAAAGCGGCACGCTCTACCGCGTCAAGATTCCCGCTGGTACAAGCCTTGCCCCCTCGCGCAGCCTTAAAGGCGCCTTCCGCGGCCTCGTCATGGGCAGCAAAGGCGTGGCAAGGCAAGCCAATCTCGTCCCCGTCAAAGTGCCCCTTGCCGTCTCCGCCGCCGGTGCCGCCTATGCGGTAGCATCCTTTTTGGTAGGACAGCATTATATGCATGAAGTATCTTCGCGTTTAGACTTGATGCGCGAAGAAGTGGACCACGTCTTGCTCTTCCAGCGCAGCGAATTCCAATCCAAAGTGCGCACGATCGCCTTGCAAGTCGCTTCGATATCTTCGCACCGTAAAGAAATCCTGAAGAACAAAGAACTGCGCTTACGGGAACTAAGTAACCTCGACCGTTATGAATTTGAAGCGTCGGTGCTTTTAGGGCAGTGCAGCGCCTCCCTTTCTTCCCTCTCGACCAAGGAAGAGAAAACTTATGAAGTCTATGTCTCCGACGCGGTCAATGCTTCCGCCTACACCCAAAGCGCGGTCGTTTTGGTGGAAACCTTAAAGCACATCGTCGAACTCAAATATCTGTTAAATCTTGGCAAAGTGACGCCGGAATATTGCCTCGGCCAATTGCCCTTGCGGGTGAAGGAAGCAAGCGATTCCCTCAATGCTTTATCCGCGTTCCATGACCGCACCTTGCTCCGCCTTGGCGTCGATTTAGAACAAGGCGTCCATCCCAAGGAGAACATCTTCCGCAAGATTACGCGGAAAATGCCCTTAACCAAAGACGCGAAAGGAAACTTCATCCCGATGGAAGATTCGACCATCAAGCTCATCAGGGCGGAGCAGGGGTTAAGCCTCTATTTGCCTTCCCCTTCGCCCGTCTATGATGAAGATGTGGAAGTCTATATCCGCGACGAATCTTTCTACCTGAAGAAGCCCTCATGAAATTCATCCATACCCACCGTCATGGGGCCGTGCTTGCCCTCATTGACCTCGTTACCTTTGGCCTGTTCTTTCTCTTCTATCTTCCTCCGGTAGAACAAGAGATCCGTTCCATCACCCAGAAAGATTTCGTTCCCTACTGGAAGGTGTTCCTTTTGGGCCTATTGACATTGATCATCCCCAACATCGTCTGGATCTCCTTTCGGGCGGAAGAGCTGAAGCAAAAGGCATTAGAACTGGGCATCGAAGGCAAACTCACTTCCTTCCATCATATGTTCCTTTGGAATCTCTTCTTCATGTGGACCATCATTGGCCCCATGATCGCGACGCAGCGCTTCTTTGGTACGCTGAACCAGATCGAAGAGAAACTAAACCAGCAGGAGGCCATCCATGGATAAGACCAACGTCATGCGACTGCTTGATGTCGCTAAGATTCCTTACGTGATGCACGAATATGATCCTGAGGCGGTAGACGGGATGGAAGTGGCGCGGCTTGTTGGGGAGAATCCTGAGGCCGTCTTTAAGACCCTCATCTGCGAAAATCCCAAGCACGAGCATTTCGTCTTCGATATTCCCGTCAATGCCGAACTCGATCTCAAGAAAGCCGCGAAAGCCTGCGGCAGCAAGTCGATCGATTTGATTCCCCTAAAGGAACTATTGCCCTTAACCGGCTACGTCCATGGCGGCTGTTCGCCCATCGGACTAAAAAAGATGTTCCCCGTCTATATTGATGAGACGGCGATCCTCTTCGATACCATCTATATCTCTGGCGGTAAAAGAGGGCTGCAGGTAGAACTTAGCCCACAAGATTTAGCCGACTATGTCCACGCGACGTTCATCGATTTGACGAAAGGATAAGGGCTTTGCCTTTATAATGGTGCACGATGGTTGAAGGCGCGAGCAAAAAAGAACAAGCCATGCTCCTTGAGATGGGCATCGTCAGCGATGTCGACGTCTTGGAACACCTCCCTCGCCGTTACGAGGATTTTTCCCTCACCCCAAAGGAAAAGATGTATTCCTTTTCCTCAGGAGAGAAAGGCGTGTTCTTTGGCCGCTTGGCCACGCCGGTAAAGCAATACCGCTTCGCCTCGGCGACCAAATGTACTTTCTATCTCCGCACCTCCTATGGCATCGACGTCTTTTTCGTCGCCTGGAACCGCGCCTTCTTAAGCAAGGCCTTAACGATGGAGGAAGACTATACGATGCAGGGAAGCTACGACGAAAAGAATCATTGCTTCAATCTGCTTTCCTTTAAGAAAGGGCCCATCGAAGACGTCTTGCTTCCCGTCTATTCCTTGCCCGAGGATTATCCGGAGCACCGGTTCATCCACCTCGTGGACCTTTGCCTTACCCGTCTTGTTCCCGAGTTAATCCCCGCGTCATTAAGAGAGAAGTACCGCCTGGGAACGCGAAAGGAAGCGTTCCGTCTTTGCCACCATCCAAAAAGCAAGGAGGACCTTGTCGCGGGGATGCGTTATTTCAAATATGAGGAAGCTCTTATTTTCTCGTTACGAAATCGCCTCATCAAGCAAGAGAACCAGTCCTTATGCAAAACCAGCAAGACCAAAGTGGATCAGCAAGCGCTGCAACACTTCATGGATTCTCTCCCTTATGAACTAACGTCCGATCAAAAAACCGCGGTCGAAGAAGCCCGGCGCGACATGGATGACCCCCACGTCATGAACCGCCTCCTCCAAGGCGACGTCGGCACGGGTAAAACCCTCGTGGCCGCGACGCTTTTATACGCGAATTATACCCGCGGCAAGCAAGGTGCCTTAATGGCCCCGACGGAAGCTTTGGCCCGTCAGCATGAGGCGACCTTAGCCAAACTTTATAAAGGCAAACTAAACGTCGTCTTGTTGCTTGGCTCGACGAGTGCTTCGGAACGAAAGGCAATCCTTTCTCGTCTCCTTAACGGCGACATCGATGTCTTAATTGGCACCCACGCGTTATTTTCCAAAGATGTCTTCTATGCCTCGTTAGGCCTCGTCATCATCGACGAGCAGCATAAGTTCGGCGTCAATCAGCGCGTCGCCCTTTTGGGCAAAGGCGAGGAGAGCGACCTGCTTTTAATGTCGGCCACGCCCATCCCCCGTACCCTCGCCTTAACCCTATATGGCGACATGGATGTCTCGACCCTTGAGGTTTTCCCTTCAGCAAAGCGCAGCGTGAAGACGCTTTTGCTTCCCCCAAAAGACCCGCGCATCAAACGCGCGATCTCGTGGGGCTTAAAAGAAGGGCAGGTCTATGCCGTCGCCCCGCAGATCGAAGACAAGGAGCAGCCGGGATTCGTCTCCGCGAAGAAACTCTATGAGGGGTTCCATAAGGTCTACCCCGAAGATACCGTGCTATTGCATGGCAAGATGAAGGCGGAAGAAAAAGAAGAAGCTCTCGCTTCCTTCGTCTCTGGAAAGAAGAAAATTCTGGTCGCGACCAGCGTCATTGAAGTGGGCATCGACGTACCCAAGGCGTGCTTATTACTGGTCTACGAAGCAAGCCGCTTCTCCCTTTCTTCCCTCCACCAGCTCCGCGGGCGCATCGGTAGAAACGGCCATGAAGCCGTCTGCATCCTCATTGATTCTTCTTTGGACGAAGAAGCGAAGCAGAAACTTGAGATCCTCGTTCGTACCGACGATGGCTTTGAACTATCGAAAGCGGACTTAAGCCTCCGCGGCTTCGGTGAGATGGCGGGGACGAGGCAAAGCGGCCTCATCGATTTGAAATTCGCCTCCTTGCTCGATGACTACAAGATGTTCCTTTACGCTGCTGAAGACGCGAAATATATCGCGGATAACCCCAAGATGCCTGGACACGGTTACCTCATCGGACTAGCCAAAACCAAGACGGTCATCCGCGGCTAAGCGGTTCTTTTGTCCTCCATTCCTCCGCGCCCCTTATTTATATAAGGGAATCTTGCTGGTAGAATATGCCCATGGCTAGCGAATACCTCCCTTTGTACCGCAGGTTCCAAATCCTGCCGAAGAACGAAGAGCTCTACGCCCTCGCCTTCACCCACTCTTCCTATAACGGCATGGCGGGCACCCGTCATCAAGACTATGAACGGTTGGAGTTTTTAGGCGACGCGGTGGTCGGCATGGTCGTCTCGGAGCTTTGCTATATCTACCATCCCGAGATGGAACAAGGAAAACTCTCCATGCTCAAGAGCCAGTTCATCCGCACTTCCGCCGAAGCGGAGTACTGCAAAAAGCTTGGCCTTAACGAATATATCCGCGTCGGGGCGAGCTTCGCCAAAGACGCTTCAAGTAACATCTCGCTTCTTGAAGACGTATTCGAATCCTTCATCGGCGCGCTTTACCTCGACCAGGGACTCGACGTCTGCTACAAGATCGTCCGTTCCATCTTCGAGAAGGACATCGCTTCGGCGAAGGTGGACATCACCGTCAACCCGAAGTCGTATCTGCAGGAATGCATGCAAGCCGACAAGAAAGAGTCGGTCACCTACCGCATCGTGGAAGAACACGGAAGCGGGGGAGATAAAGTATTCGTCGCCGCCGTCTATTTCGAAGGCGCGGAAATCGGCAGGGGTTCGGGCAAGAACAAGAAAGCCGCGGAAACCGAAGCCGCCAGCGACGCCTTAAGGAAAATGTCGTTACCGGAGTAAACCACCATGGGTCTATTTTCGTTTTTAAAAAGCAAATTCTCCAAGAAGGAGCAGAAGGAAACCGAGGAAGCTAAGTCTTACGAAAAAGGCTTAGAGAAATCCCGCAAAGCCTTCGCGTCGAAACTGGAAAGCCTCAGCAAGCGTTATGCTTCCGTCAATGAGGACTATTTCGAGGAACTCGAGCAGATCCTCATCGAAAGCGATGTGGGGGTCGAGCTTTCCATCCGCCTCATCGAGAAACTCCTCGACCAAGCCAAGCAAGAAAAGATCAGCGAGCCCAAAGCCATCAACGAACTCCTCGTCGATGCGATGTTCGTCGACTATGCGACTTCGGGCGAATCGATTCAAAACGAGATTTCCTTCCAGCAAGACGGACCGACGGTATTGCTCGTCTGCGGAGTCAATGGGGTAGGGAAGACCACCTCGATCGCCAAACTCGCCTACCGTTACCTCAATAAGGGCAAGAAAGTCGCCCTCGCCGCCGGAGACACCTTCCGCGCCGGCGCGGTGGAGCAGCTACGCGTTTGGGCCGAGCGACTTGGCGTCCCCATCATCACCGGTAAAGAAAACGCCGACCCCGCCTCCGTCGCCTACGATGGCGCGCGTTATGCGAAAGAGCATGGCATCGACTTGCTCATCGTCGATACGGCGGGTCGCCTCCAAACCAAAGCGAACTTGATGCAAGAACTCGGCAAATTGACCCGCGTATTATCCAAAGAAATCCCCGGCGCGCCCCATGAGACCTTCCTCATCATCGACGCGACCACTGGACAAAATGGCGTCCTCCAAGCCAAGGCCTTCAAGGAAGTCGCCCCCTTAACCGGCATCGTCATCACCAAGATGGACGGCACTTCCAAAGGCGGCATCATCTTGAGCATCCGCGATGAGCTCGGCGTCCCCGTGCGCTTCATCGGCTTAGGCGAAAAGATGGCGGACCTCCGCGAATTCGACCTCGACCAATATCTCTATGGCTTGCTCCTTGGGGAGGAAGCTCATGATTGAGCTCGAGGCATTAGAAAACTGGGATGAAACGGTATCGCTGCTCGATGCCTATGAGAGCTTGCTTAGCCCTTCCCAGCAAGAGACGCTTCGCCTCTATTTCCGCTTCAACCTCTCCTTAGGGGAGATCGCGGAAGATAAGGGCGTGAGCCGTCCCGCGATTGCCGACGCCTTGAAAAAGGGCGTGGAAAAACTGCATTACTATGAATCTCGCCTCGGCTTGGCGCATAAAACGCGCGTCGCCCTCGAGGCGATCGATACCCTGAATGACGCCTCTTCCCTCGAAGAAGCCAAAGGCGTGATTCCCAACCTAAAGGAGGCCTTCGACGATGGCATTTGAATCCTTAAGCGACAAACTCGGCGGCGTATTCAAGAAACTGCGCGGCCAAAGCAAACTCACTGAGAAGAACATGGAGGACATGCTGCGGGAGATCCGCGTGGCGCTTTTAGAGTCCGACGTGAACTTCAAGGTCGTCAAATCGTTCATTAACGACGTCAAAGAGAAGGCCGTTGGCCAAGACGTCTACAACAAAGTCAACCCCTCGCAGATGATCGTCAAGATCGTCTACGACGAAATCCAAGAGCTCCTTGGCGCCGAACAAGAAGGCATCTCCTTCGAGAAGCCTTTGACCGTCATCATGATGGTCGGTCTCCAAGGTACGGGTAAAACCACGACCGCCGGCAAACTTGGCTATTACTTCCAGAACAAACTTTCCAAGAAGACGATGGTCGCGGCTTGCGACATCTACCGCCCTGGCGCGATCGACCAGTTGAAAGCCGTCGCGAGCAATGCCGGCATCGGCTTTTATTCCGAAGGTGATAAGGTCGATCCCGTCCTCATCGCCTCCCACGCGAAAGACCAAGCGATCAAAGAAGGCTATGACGTCCTCATCGTCGATACGGCGGGCCGTCTCCAAATCGATGAGACGTTGATGGATGAGCTAAAGCGCATCAACCACACCATCCATCCGAAGGAAGTGCTCTTGCTCGTCGACGCGGCTGCGGGTCAAGACGCCGTCAACGTCGCCAGCGCCTTCAACGCCGACCTCCGCCTCTCGGGCATCATCTTGTCGCGTCTCGATGGCGACGCCCGCGGTGGCGCGGCCCTTTCCATCAAATATCTCACGGGTCTTCCCATCAAGTTCGCCGGCGTCGGCGAAAAAGTGGGGGAACTCGAGATGTTCTACCCCGACCGCATGGCCGACCGCATCCTTGGTATGGGCGACGTGGTCACCCTCGTCGAGAAAGCCAAAGAGGCGATCGATGAAAAGCAAGCCGAGAAAGATGCGCGGAAGATGCTCGAAGGGGAATTCACCCTCGAGGACATGCTCCGTCAGATGAAGCAAGTGCAGAAGATCGGCTCCCTCGGGGCGATCGCCAAACTCATTCCCGGCATGCCCAAACTCACCGATGAGCAGCAAGAGAAGGCCAACAAGGAGATGAAGATCTTCGAGGCCATCATCAACTCGATGACCCCATACGAACGCCGCCATCCTGAAGTGCTGCGCTTCTCGCATAAAAACCGCATCGCGAAAGGCTCGGGGTACACCAACGCCGACGTCAATCGAGTCTTACGAAAATACGACCAATCCAAAGAAATGATGAAGCAGATGAAGCAATATCAAAAGTCCGGCCGCTTCCCTCCCGGAGGGTTCGGCGGCATGGGCGGATTAGGAGGAAGATAACATGGCCGACGAACAACCCTTATACCATCCTCGGGCCCTTTACGAGGGACAACTCAAGCGTCAATACCACGACATGGCGGAGACCTATTATGAGGAACTTTCCGGCAAAGTCGGGGTCAACAAGGAACTTAACGCCCTCCACGTGAAAGCCTATAACGCCGCGATGGCGGAAGTGGAGGAAGCGAAGAAGAAACTCGGCTCTGCTAAAGCTGCGAAAGGCTGGAGCATCGCCGGCATGATCATCTCTTTCCTCGCCGCGGTGATCCTCATCATCGTCGGCGCATTGAATCCTTCCATCTGGTGGCTCATCCTCATCGGCGTGGCGTTTGCGGGACTTGGCATCTTCTTCATCGTCTTGCTGGCGACGAAGATTAAACATGCCCTTGCCGCGGCAAGAAAACGCCTCGAAGAACTCCAAGCAAAAGCCGACGCGAAGCTCAAGGAATGCTACGCGGATATGGCTGCGCTTAACGCTGCCCTCGATGACACCATGCCCGCCCAGGTCATGGAGAAGACGACCCCGATCATCGACCTTGACCCCACCTTCTCCCCCGAGCGCCTCTGCTATTTGATGGAACGGTTTGGGATGCAGGAAGAAACCGACCCCAACACCTCCGTCTTGGGCGTTACCTCCGGCCACATCCAAGGCAACCCCTTCGTTTTGGAAAAAGTCTTCCGTCACGAAATCCAAGATAAGGTCTACGAAGGAACTTTGACCATCCACTGGACTACGACCTATACCGACTCCAAAGGCAACACCCATACCGAGTCCCATAGCGAAGTCCTCCACGCCGAATCGGTTCACCCCGCCCCGGCCTATTGGGACGAGACCCGCCTCATCTTTGGCAGTGAAGCCGCGCCGCACCTCCATTTCTCTCGCCGCCCAAGCGGCATGAGCGGCAAATCGGACAAGGAGAACGACAAATTCGTCGCCTCGCGCGTTAAAGATTTAGACAAACTCGAAGAGAAAGCCGTCAAAGCGGGCAAGACCTTCACGAAACTTGGCAACGACGAATTCGAAGCGTTCTTCGGCGCGGATGACCGCGATAACGAAGTCGAATACCGCCTCCTCTTCACCGCCCTTGCCCAGCGTAACCTCCTCGACCTCATCAAGAAGCCCGAGCCCTATGGCGACGACTTCATCATGGTGAAAGACGGCATGCTCACTTCCGTCGCGTCGATGCATTCGCAGAACTTCGACTACCAAAAGCCGGTCGAATACTTCTACCATTATGACTTCAAAGCCGGCAAGGAACGCTTCGTGAACTATTGCGATTCCTTCATCCGCGGCCTCTTCTTCGACCTCGCCCCGATCATCTCGATCCCGATGTATCAAATGCATAAGCCGCGCGACTACATCTATGGCAACCAGTACCGCGCGAACATGACTTCCTTCGAGCACGAGGCCATGATCAACCGCATGGATGCGCGCTTATTCCGTCCGAAAGAAGCGGATGAAAGCCTGCCTTTGCTCTTAAAGGAAATGAACGCGCAGAAAATCGGTGCTTCCGACGAAGTCCGCGTCCATTCGCTCAGTTACAAGACGACCCCGATGGTCGACTACGTCTCCGTCCATGGCGGCGATGGCCGCTGGCACGATGTCCCGGTCCACTGGACGAAGTACGATGCGGTGTCCTGCGATTCCAACGTTGGCCTCGCCGACTCGAAGAAGTCCCGTCCGGAATTCGTTAGTAGTGCCCTCGATGGCGTGAAGAAGTATCTCAACGACGTCGGCCTCCACTTCGAGCGCGGCATGCTCTCCTTCTACCTGGGTGAGAATAGCCACCTCTCGAGCTCTGTCGATCAGTCCTTGCAGAATATCTTCAGCAAGAAGAACTAGCCGCAAAGAAATTACGCCTTAGTCATCTCTTCTATTAGGGAGGACTTCGGCGTTTTTTACTCTCTTCTCTATAAGAGAAAACTGAGCCTTTTTATAGGTTTAAGTGTTATGCAAAATAATCTAAAATAATATCAATAACCCTAGGAGGTATCATTTATGCCAAACGAACTCGACGAAACGGATGTTTCCACAATTAATACTGAAGGACGCGACGTTCACGTTATCGACAAGAAGGTTGCCGTTACCTTAGACGGCGGCGACAAGGCCATCAACATCTCGGTCTGGTTCCTCCCCCCGATCATCGGCGGGCTCGTCTATTTCTTCCGCAAGACCAAAGCGCGTAACTATCTGCAACAACTCCAGCAGAAGATTCAGCACGCCGCTTCCACCATCGACAACTATCAAGAGCAGCGCGTCGTCATTCTCCAGAATGCCGCGAAGCTCGTTGAAAAGGCTGCCAACCTCGACAAAGAGACCTTCGTCGACATCGCTAAGATGCGCTCGGGCAGCGTCTCTGATGACCAAGCTCGTATCGACCTCGCCGAAAAGCTCGGCGCGGCGGAGAAATCCATCAACATCGCCCTCGAGAACTATCCTTCTCTCCAGGCTCATGCCGCCATCCGCGACGCGATGCAGCAGAACTCCTATCTCCAGCAGGAAATCACTGCCGCCCGCGAAATCTACAACGACTGCGTCCTCCGCTGGAACACCGAAATCTTCCAGCACTGGGCCAAGAAGTTCGTTGCCGCTCAGGCCGGCTATACGACCCGCATCCCCTTCATCGCTTCCGCAGCGATGAAAGAAGCGAGCCGCGGCGTCTTCTTCTAATCCGGAATTCATCCTCCAATAGGCCATGGTTCACCCCATGGCTTTTTAAATTGGCAAAAGAAAAAGGAGTTCGGTCGGAACTCCTTAATGCATGAAGCGTTTACCTTTTTCAATCGCGTCGAGCTCCCATTTGGGAGTGACCCCGGAATCGGCTTCATCCAGCAATTTTTTATCTTGCTTAGAAAGTGTCAATTTCTCAAAGAGGTCGGGACGTAATTCGCGGGTGAGAAGTAGGGATTTCTTCCTCCGCCACTTGGCGATGGCTCCATGGTTACCGCTATAGAGGATCGGAGGTACGGTGGAGCCTTCGTAATCGAAGGGTTCGGTGTATTGCGGATACTCCAAGAGGTTATTGTCGAAGGACTCTTCTTCTAGGGAATCGCGGGTGATTGCACCTTCGAGTAAGCGGATGACCGAATCGGAGATCGCCATGGCGGGAATCTCGCCGCCAGTGAGGATATAATCCCCGATAGAGACGAGTTCATCGACATAGTCATTGACGCGTTCATCAATGCCTTCATAATGACCGCAGACAATCATTAAATCATCGAGTTTTGCAAACCTTTTGGCCATATTTTGATCGAAGGTTTTGCCTCGAGGCGACATCAAGATGACGTGTGTTCCTTCGCGTTTATTGGCTTTGATCGCATCGACGATGGGCTGGGCTTTTTGGACTAACCCTGCGCCTCCACCGATGGGTGGAGTGTCGGTGCGGCCATACTTATCT
>JAFVCC010000145.1 GCA_017479485.1 Bacilli bacterium | reverse complement strand
GATAGCGGCACCCATCTGCTTTAGTTTCTTCGCGGCACTTCTTCCAAAGATGCCTTTGCGGACGTCACCGTTATAGATGAAGGACGAGAAGAGCATCAGGCTTTCATCCGAGGAAGCTTCTTCGCGTTTCTTCTGGTTTTTTCCATAGGTATAGAGGGCGAGGCCAGATAGCCCTACCGCCGTGCCTAAGAGCAAGCCAACGCCAGTGAAGATCCCTAGTGCCGCCATGCCCGCGCCGAAGGAACCAAGTTTCGTTCCTAGGGCGATCGCTTTATCGCTATTCGGCTTGGTCTTGATGCCCGCGAGGCGCGAATAGGAATAGGCGAAGACTTCCATGATCTTCCCAAGTTTTTCTTCATCGTTGAAAAGCATTTTGGAGACGGCTTTCCGTGACGCGTCGGGGCGGAGGAATTTCGGGTAGGCATCATTGGCTTCTTCTAGGCCAAGGTCTAAGGCGACCGCGAGACGACGGGAGAGGTTATCCCGCTCAAAGAAGGCGTTGACGTAATCGGTCAGTTTTCCTTCGTCTTCGAGCACGGTTAAATCCGCTTCTTCGTGGATGGTCTTTTTAAATTCATCGCGGTTTTGCCGGGCTTTTTGCAGTATTTTGGCATGATCTTCCTTGGTTTTGAGGAGTTTTTCGGCAAGGGAAGACATAGCTTGCGCGAAGGTTTTGTCGGGTTTAGCTTGTTTGGCAGAAGCTTCGGCTTCTTCGAGCTCTAGGATGCGGACTTCCTCTTCGTAACGGTAGAGGGTGAGGGTTTGTAGGAGCAACTGCTCGCGGAAATTGCGTTTCTTGGTATCCATGTTATTTCAAGGCCTTTCTCATGAGTTTGTGGAGCCGCTCGAAGTCCAGGCGGTCCTGGTTGTCTTTGATGAAATCGATCGCTTTCTTGGCTTCAATGGAGAGGGTGGAATCCCCTGCTCCAAACCGGGTATGGCAATACTCGAGGATTTCATCGTGGCTGAGGTCTTCTTCCTCAATGCGGCGGAAGAGTTCCTTCACGTTATAGGGAATCGCGTCGAGGTTCCCTTCCTCAAAGTCGACCACGTATTTATATATGGTGGGTCGCGACTTCTGAAGCAGCCTCGATAGTTCCGTTATGGTAATGGCGTCGGTAACGTTCATGCTTCCTCCTTTCGAGGTTCGCCTATAGTGTAAAGTTTTGTAAAGTTTTGTAAAGCGTTTTACACTTTAGCTATGCTTCTTCCTATGGAAGATTTTTTACATCAATTGTTCGCTTTGCACCAGGCCGTGCGAAAAGAAAGGATGCCTTTGAGGCACCCCGAACGATATTTATCTCATCGAATCGCCCACGTAAAGTTCCATCGTCGTCGTGCGCGGTTTCATGCCCATGGCTTCATAGAACGCTCGTGCCCCATCGTTACCCTCCCAACAAGAGAGCACAACCTGATCGCAACGCAATTCCATGGCCTTCTCTTTGAGGTGGGAGAATAGTGCTTTTCCGAGGTGCTTATGATGGTATTCTTTGCGGATACAGAAATCGTCAACGAAAAGCATGCGGTGATCCTTCATCGTATGGGTGAATTTTGGTGAGCGAACGTTATAGAAGGCGTAGCCGAGGAGGAGTTCTTTCTCGGCGATGACATCGATCATCATGTCTTTATCTAGGAGCATCTTTTCAAGTTCCGCCGACGTGTATTTGGTCGCGCCGGAAATAAATATGTCCGGCCGGATTTCGGCATGCACTTCCAGCACTTCGGAAAGTAGTTCAATGAGTTGTGGAATGTCTTCTTTCACTGCGTTACGGATGACCATGGCTAACATCATAGGAATCGGCGCATTTTCTTCAAGGGAGCAGCGCTGCTTTTGCGTTTTTGTTTCTATGGCCTACCGTTTTCCTTCTTTTGCTCGCGCGCACTAGTGAAGAAAAGCAAACTGGGGTATCATTTCTCCGTTAATAAAGGAGAAACATCCACATGTACAAAGTCATGGCCGTCAACTGCGGCTCTTCCTCACTCAAATACAAGCTCTACGAGATGCCTGAAGAAAAGGTCCTTTGCTCGGGCAACGTCGAGCGCATCGGACTCGAAATGGGCATCTTCGGCATTAAATTCGCCGATCAAAAGATCTCCGAAGAACTCCCCATCAAGGATCACGAAGTCGGCGCGAGGCTCGTCCTTGAAGCCCTCACCAAATACGGCATCGTCAAATCCCTCGACGAAATCAAGTGCGTCGGCCACCGCGTCGTCCAAGGCGGCAAATATTTCTCCAAGTCCGCCGAATTCGATCAGCATAACGCCGACCTCATCGAATCGATGACCCCGCTCGACCCGCTTCATGCGCCTGCTCATATCACCGGTTGGAAAGCCTTCTGCGCCGCCCTTCCTGGCGTCCCCGCGATCGCGGTCTTCGACACCGCCTTCCATCAGACCATGGAGCCCGAAGATTACCTCTTCCCGATTCCCTTCGAGCTCACCGAGAAATACGATTGCCGTAGGTATGGCGCTCACGGCACCTCTCATAACTATCTCGCCGATACCGCCATCGGCCACTACTTCGGCGGCAAGGCGGAAGGCACCCGCATCCTCTCCTGCCACATCGGCTCGGGTTCTTCTCTCTGCGCGATCAAAGACGGCAAATGCGTCGCGACCTCCATGGGCCTCACCCCGCTTGGTGGCGTGATGATGGGCACCCGCACCGGCGACCTTGACCCCTCCGTCATGGATTACCTTTGCAACTGCACCGGCAAGTCGGTCGACGAAATGTACGACATCTTCAATAAGAAGTCTGGTCTACTTGGCGTCTCTGGCGTCTCGAGCGACACCCGCGATGTCGAAGCCGCGGCCAAAGAAGGCAACGAGCGCGCTTTGACCTGCGTCAAGCTCTTCGCCAGGCGCGTCGCTGACTATATCGGCCAATACTATGTCCGCCTCGGTGGCGCAGACCTCATCATCTTCTCCGCCGGCATTGGCGAAAACAGCGACTACCTCCGCGAGATGATTCTCCGCGACGTCGAAGAAGCCCTCGGCCTCAAAATCGACTACGCGAAGAACGTCGGCCTCCGCGGCAAAGAGGAAGTCCTTTCCCTCCCCGAATCCAAGATCAAGGTCATCGTCCTTCCCACGGATGAGGAAGTCATGATCGCCCGCGACTGCCTCCGGAGGATCGAAAATGGCCGCATCTAAACTCGACCCCATTATCTCCTCCTACGCGAAAGCTCATAGCAAAGCCTATAAGCAAATCTATAAAGCGATTGAGCGTTACGACAAGATCGTCGTTTTCCGCCACCTCAAGCCCGACTATGACGCGATGGGCTCGCAGATGGGCATGGTGACCTTCCTCAAGGATAACTTCCCCGAGAAGGAAATCCATTTCGTCGGCGATAACCACGTCACCTTCACCCCGCGCGTCTTCCCCGAGACGGAGAATCTCAGCGAAGATTGGTTCAAGGCGAACAAGTTCTTGGCCATCATCATGGACGTCGGCGACGCCGACCGCATCGCGGACCCCCGTTTCAAGCACGCCGCCTACAAAGTGAAGATCGACCACCATCCCTGCAAGAAGGAAGTGGCCCGCGCCTCCTTATGCGACCTTGAGATGGCCGCAGCGGCGGAGCTTGCCGCGAACTTAATGCTGAACTGGAAAGGCAAGACCTTAAGCAAAGAGGCCGCCTATTACCTTTATATTGGTATCGTCGGCGACTCCGGACGCTTCCTCTTCAGCAGCACTTCGACCCATACCTTCGCGATTGCCCAAGCTCTTTTAGCCACTGGTATCGAGCTTCCTCCGTTATATCAGAGGATGTATGAGAAGAACGTTGATTCTCTCCGTTCTTTGGCCTACGTCTTAAATCACTTCACCGTGTCGCCCAAGGGCGTGGCTTATTATTGCCTCCCCAAAGCCATCCAAGACGAGCTCCACATCACCCCCGAGCAAGGCAAAGAACACGTCAACACCTTCTCCAATATCGCGGGCATCAACGTCTGGTGCTCCGTCACCGAAGACCCCAATCCCAAAGACTATTGCTGGAGGATCTCCATCCGCAGCAAAGGCATGGATATCTCGGGCGTCGCGATGAAATGGGAAGGCGGCGGACATAAGCAAGCTAGCGGAGCGAAAATCAAGTCGCTCGACGATCTGCCAGAGTTCATCGCCGACCTCGACGCGTTATTCGCTTAAGAAGTCGTTTAATGCTTCCACCAAAGCAGCGTCCAAAGCGCTGCTTTTCTCTTTATCCACGCTGGAAATAAAAGCGTCTTGCTCTTCTTTTGAGGCTTTTTTCGCCGCAGAAAGCCCTTCTTTTAGAGAATCAACATATTCTCGTGCAGAGGCAGAAATCCATGGGATCATATGGGTCGCATCCAAATAAAAGACACGGGAATTGCGGCGATTTTCGATGCCTTTTGCAAAGGAAATGGAGACGGGAACACGGGTATCTTGCTTGCCTTGCACCGCGAAGACACGAGTTTCTTCGGGAACATGAGAAGAGGCTTTATCGAAGTCTTTTTGGCCATGGGTTATAACCGTAGCCAAGGCAAAAGTTGGCACGGTCGCATACATGACCGGGCCAGCAAATTCAACGCTGCTTTCCAGCATCTCTTCATAAGCGCAGTCATAGGCGGAAAAGGTCAGAAGTTTATTCGGTTGAATCGTCGCGGCGGCTTCGGCGACGCCATAGCCGCCCCAGGAATATCCGGCGAGCAAAACATTATCGCTTAGCTGATTTTCTTTTAGCAGGCAAGCATAGGCCGCTTCCACGTCAAAGGCGCTTTGGCGGAGGCTGATTTTGGTATTTCCCTCCGACTCCCCATGCGCGGTCAAGTCAATGGCAAAGACGTCATATCCCTCTTGGAGCAAGTAATCTTCAATGACGGCTTCAGGGCCACCGCTAGAAGAGTTCATACCATGGGCGAAAATAGCCGTGCCGCGAGGTGATTCCGCTTCGTAGAAATGTCCGACGAGAGTGTTGCCACCGCTAGTGAAGGAATAGTCCTTAGGTTCGGCCAGAAGTGGGAAATCTTCCCGCAATTTGAATTGCCTCGCGGTTAAGGAATCTTTGGGATCAATTCCCCTGCCGTTCATGGTCAGGTTTGGAACGATCATTCCCGCGATTGTTCCGCCGACGCCATAAAGAGCAAGAAAAGAGACGGCGCTGATGAGGATAATCTTTTTGATTCGGCCCATTTTCTTCATGCCAACCCATATGATAGCAAAATCCGTCCGCTACGTTATTTGCAACGCTACGCGGAGAACTTCTTTGGGGAGGGGATTATAGTCCCTTTATAAAGGGTGCTATAATCATGAACATGGATTTCCTGCCCCTACACGTCTACACCGGGTATAGCTTCTTGCGGAGCGGGATTTCGCTTGCTTCCTTTGTCGCGCTTGCCAAAAAGCGCGGGCAAAAATATTGCTGCATCTCCGACCTTGGAACCATGACGGGATTTCCCGAGCTTGCCTCTTTATGCGCAAGGCAAGGGATGATTCCAATCTATGCCATGGAAGCCCAGGTCGATGGTCTTTCCTTCATCGCGGTAATCCAAGAGGAATGCGGCTACCGCAACCTCATTGAAATCGCCTATTTGCAAAGCGAGGGGAAGTTGACTTTGGATGGCATCAAATCCCGTCAAAAGGGACTTCGTTTCATTCTTGATTTGGCTTCGCCTTCGACGCGAAATCTGCCATTAAATGAATTTCAGCCGTATTTTGCAAGGATTTCTAAGGGTTTTGACGTCTTTGCCCTGGGTATTCCTTACCTTCCGTCAAAGCGCGGATATATTGCTGATTTAAGAACATTTTTATCCTCTCACCCCTACCCTGCGCTTGCTTTGCCTCACATCCGTTACGCGAAACCTAGCGACGCGATTGCCTTAAGCATCGTTGAAGCCATCAGCGTCGACGCGAGGCTCGATCAAAAGAAACTCGATGGCGACGAATACTATCTTGAAGAAGACATCCTCTCCTCTTATTACTCCGAGGAGGAACTCAAAGCGACGTTAAGATTTGTTGAAGGCATCGACTTCACCTTTGCCAAAAAGCGTGGCGCCTTGCCCCACTTCCCCACGCCCCATGGCGAAAGTAGCGAAGAGCTTCTGCGTCATGATGCCTATGAAGGTTTAGCGAAAAGGATTCCCAATTATGGGGCCGAGTATCGGCAGCGTCTTGAATACGAACTCAGCGTCATCATCAAGATGGGCTATGCCGACTACTTCCTCATCGTTGCCGATTACGTGAACTTCGCCCGTACCCATGGCATTTCCGTCGGTCCAGGACGTGGCTCTGGCGCGGGCAGTTTGGTTTCTTTCGCTTTGGGCATCGTTACCCCTGACCCTCTTAAATATGGGCTTCTCTTCGAACGGTTCCTCAATCCCGAACGTCAGTCGATGCCCGATATCGATATCGACTTCTCCGACATTCGCCGCGACGAAGTGGCCCGCTACCTCCAAGAGAAATACGGCCATGACCGCGTCGGCCACATCGTTACGATGCAGACCCTCGGCGCGAAGGCCTCTTTACGCGACGTTGGAAGGGTCTTTGGCTATGAATCACGCCACATCGATATGCTCGCCAAATCCATCGGAGGAAACTTGCTTTCGTTAAGGGAAAACTATAAGACCAACACCGCGTTCCGCACTCTTGTCGATAGCGACCCCTACTATCTTGAAATCGTCTCTTTGGCCGCGAAGATCGAAGGCTTACCCCGCCAGGCAGGACTTCACGCCGCCGGCATCGTCTTAAGCGAGGAGCCGCTCTCCCACGTCGTTCCCGTCGCCGAAAACCAAGGCGTCGGACTCGTCGCCCAATATGAGATGACCTATCTTGAGGAACAGGGCGTATTGAAGATGGACCTTCTGGGTTTGCGGAACCTTACGTTGGTGGACCATTGCCTCAAACTCATCGAAGCCAAAGAAGGCATCAAACTCGATTACGCAACTTTGCCCTACGAGGACAAAGAAGCCATTAAACTCATCGCCGCGAATAAGACCATGGGATTATTCCAGCTTGAATCCGCCGGCATGAACCGCGCAATCGCCCAGGTCAAGCCAACCTCGTTCCTTGATATCGTCGCGATCATCTCTTTATTCCGCCCTGGCCCGATGGAGAACATCCCCCATTTTGCTCGGCGCAAAGCGGGTTTGGAGCCCATCACCTATCCCGCGCCGCAGCTCGAACCGATATTAAAAGAAACTTACGGCATCATCGTCTACCAGGAACAGATCATGCAGATCGTCACCGCCCTTGCGGGGTTTAGCTATGGCCAAGCCGACTTATTCCGCCGCGCGGTCTCCAAGAAAGACGCGACGAAACTCGAATCCTTACGTGGCGGCTTCATCAACGGTTGCTTGATGCATGGGGTGCCCCGCGCCACGGCGGAAAGCGTCTATGAGCTCATCTATAAGTTCGCCGACTATGGCTTCAATAAGTCCCACGCTTTGGTCTATGCCATCTTGGCGTGCCAAATGGCGTATCTGAAATCGCGTTATCCGAGTTGCTTCTATTGCACGATCCTCGACGGCACCTCCTCCAGCGACCCCAAATTCCACGCCTTAATCCGCGAGATCAAGCGCGGCGGATACCGCTTTGCTTTGCCTTCGATCAATAAGGCGGGTCTCACCTTCTTGCCCGAAGGGAAATCGATCATGTTCCCCCTCACCGCGATCAAAGGAATCCAAGGGGCGCTCGCCTATAAAATCGTGGAAGAACGAGAAATAGGAGGGGCATATGTCGATTTCTTTGACTTCGCGTTACGAAACAAAAAGAATGGTTTGAACGTTGCTTCCTTCGTTCGCCTCGTCGATGCGGGATGCTTTGATGAGTTCCCCTATAACCGTCCGAGCCTTCGCCTCGCCGCCGAACGCGCGCTCAATTACGCGGAGATGTTCGCGGGCGAATCGGGGCAAGAAATCTTGCTTGCCTTAGATTTCCCTGCGCCGGAGATGCCAAGTCTCTCCGATGACCTTGGCGGCGACCTCATCGCCGAACGCGACGCATTAGGAATGATGATTTCGGGATCGCCGCTTTCTGGCAAAGAAAAGGAAATCGCATCGTTGCATTTGAAGCGCCTCAGCGCTCTAGAAGAAGCGACGCGAGAAGAAACCTATGCTGCGGTCGTGGAAAGCGCGAAGGTCGTCGTCACCAAGAAAGGCACGAGGATGTGCTTCGCCACGCTTTATGACGAAGAGACCATCGTCGAGGTCGTCCTCTTCTCCGAAGCTTATGACCGTAGCTATGCCGCCTTAAAAGAAGGCAGCCTCGTCAAGGCAAGCATCTATAAAAACCGCAACCGCGAAGGATACTGCGCTTCGTTAGTAGAAAACCTATAAAAGGAGAACGATATGGACAAGAAACTCATCGTCATCGACGGAAATAGCCTCCTCTTCCGTGCCTTCTATGCGACCTATTATGGCGACCCAAGCAACATCATGCGCGCCAAAGACGGCACCCCAACCAACGCCATTTTCGCCTTCTCCAACATGCTCGCGAAGATCTTGCAAAGCCTAAAAGGCGGTGAATCCATTTTCGTTGGCTTTGATAAAGACTCCCACACCTTCCGAAAGGAAGAATTCGACCAATATAAAGCCAACCGCAAGCCGGCCCCGGAAGAGCTCATCCCGCAATTCCCGATGTCGCGCGACCTTCTTGACGCCCTTGGCATCCTCCATTACGAGGAACATGGCATCGAAGCCGATGACATCTGTGGCACGATCGCCAAGACGGCGAGCAAGCAAGGCTACCAAGTCGACGTATATACTTCCGACAAGGATTATCTGCAGCTCATCGATGACAACATCACCGTCTGCTTGATCCGTAAAGGGCTATCGGACATCGACCGCCTCACCCCGACCACCATGCAGGAAACCTTTGGGTTTGGACCGCTTCAAATCATCGACTACAAAGGGCTTCGCGGCGATAGCAGCGATAACCTTCCGGGAATCCCCGGCATCGGCGAAAAGACGGCCGTGAAGCTACTTAGCGAATACGGAAGTTTCGACGAAATCGTCGCCGCGGCGAAAGATGGGCGCATCAAAGGCAAGATGGGCGAGAACATCGTGGCCAACGAAGAATTAGGCCGAACCTGCTACCGTTTGGCCACGATTTTGACGGATGCCCCCCTTCCTTTTGGCTTAGACGCGCTTCAATATGAAGGCTACTCCTTCTCCGCGGTCAATGCGTTCTGCCAAAAATACGAGCTGCGTCAGCTCTTGTCTCGCCTTCCTTCGAATCTTAAGAAAGATGACGCCGATTCTCCCTTCCCCGAAGTGGAGATCGTGACGGAACTACCCGAAATCCAGGCGTCAAGAATCTCCCTCGCCTTGGATTTAGGTTCTTCTTCCTACCACGATGAAGAGATCCTGGGCGTCGCTTTAACCGATGGGAAGCACGTCTATTACATCGAAGGGATGCACTTAGCCAAAGATGAGCGGGCGAAGAAATTGCTCGAAGATCCAAATGTCTTGAAGACCACCTATGACGCGAAGGCGGCAATTTATGTTTTGCGCCGTCTTGGCATCGAGGTCCAAGGCATCGACTTCGATTTGCTTTTAAGCGCGTATCTCCTCGATTCTTCGTTGAACGAATCTCCTTCTAGCGTCTTCTCCTATTTCGGCGAAGATGTCTCTGGTGAAGAAGAAACGCTTTCCTTGCTCACCCAAAATCGCCCCACGCATACCGGCAAAGTCGCCTTCTATGCGTTGCGTTTTCGTGAGAAAGCCATCCGCTTGATGAAGGAAAACGAGGCCTATGAACTCTTCCTCAATATCGAATTGCCTCTTTCTCGCGTCTTGGCCAATATGGAATGGGAAGGCTTCCCTCTCGATAAAGAGGAACTTCTCTCTATCGGCGAAAATTACCGGCAAAAACGCGATGCTTTAGAAAAAGAAATCCACGAAATGGCGGGATATCGCTTCAATATTTCCTCGCCAAAGCAAGTCGGAGAACTCCTCTATCAGAAGCTTTTGCTCGCCGATGGCAAGATGCCGGGCACTTCCGTCGATGCCTTAAAAGCCATCGCCCATAAACACCCCATCGTCAACAAGATCCTCGAATACCGGAAATACCAGAAACTCGTCTCCACCTATATCGATGGGCTCATCCCCCACATCCGTAAAGACGGAAAGATCCATACCTATTTCAACCAAGCCCAAACGACGACCGGCCGCCTTTCTTCAAGCAACCCAAACCTGCAGAACATCAGCACCCGCGACGAGGAATCCAAATTGATCCGCAAGGCCTTCTATTATCCCGAAGGTAACATCTCCATCGCGAGCTTTGACTATGGGCAGATCGAGCTCCGCATCCTCGCCGCGCTTTCTCATTGCCAAACCTACATCGACATCTTCTCCTCTTCCCGCGACGTCCATAGCGAGACCGCCCGCCGCATCTTTGGCTTGCCCGATGATGCAGAGGTTCCTTCTTTGCTCCGCCGAAGGGCAAAGGCGGTCAATTTCGCGATCATTTACGGCGTCACTCCTTTTGGCTTAGCCGAGCAAATCGAGGGCACCCCCACGGAAGCAAAGGAACTTATCGCCTCCTTCAAGAAACATTACCCCGAGGTTGACCAATATCTCCAAAGCATCCTCGCTTCGGTGGAAAAAGATGGCTATGTCAAAACCATGTTCGGCCGAAGAAGATATCTGCGCGAAGTCAGCGACGCCAACTACGTCAAGCGCGAAGCCGCGCGCCGCGCCGCGCTTAACGCTCCCGTCCAAGGCACCGCCGCCGACCTCATTAAGATTGCGATGCTCCGCGTGGATGAGATGCTCCGCGAAGGCGGATACAAGACGAGAATGGTCTCTCAGATCCACGACGAACTCCTTTTCGCGATGGACGAAAGCGAGAAAGAAGAGCTCTTACCCAAGATCGCGGACATCATGGTCCACTGCATCGATTTGCCGGTGAAACTCACCGTCGACTATAGCGTCGGCAAAACCTGGTATGAGGCGAAGGATTAACCATGCCCGAACTCCCCGAAGTAGAAACGGTACGCCGGCTCTTAGAAAAGACGGTAGTTGGCAAACAGGTTTCCTCCATCGAGCTTTTCCGCGCGAAGAATGTCGCGACCGATCCAAAAGAATTTCTCGCAGTCATTCCAGGAAAGACCATCACGCGAATCATCCGTAAAGGAAAGTTGCTTGGCTTCGTTTTTGATGAAGACTACATCCTCACCTCCCATTTGCGTATGGAGGGGAAATATTTCTTCCACGCTGATGTGAAACCTCGCGGAAAACACGACATCTTCCGTTTCCTTTTTCGTGATGGCGGCGAGCTCGTCTATAACGACGTCCGTAAATTCGGCCGCGTTGGACTTTATCCACTAGAAGGCTACCAGAAGCATTCTCCTTTTGCTGAACTTGGGCCAGAGCCATTCGATATGAAGCCCGAGGAATTGCTTGCTCAGTTAAAGGGAAAGAATCTTCCCATCAAGCAATGCATCATGGACCAAAGCATCGTTTCCGGCATCGGAAATATCTATGCGGACGAGTCGTTATTCGCTTCTAATGTCCATCCGTTAGAGAAAGCCAAAAACGTTTCCTTGGAAAAGTGCCAGGCCATCCTTACAAACGCCTCGCGCATCATGAACGAATCCATCGAAGAGGGTGGCTCAACGGTCCGTAGCTACCACCCGGGCGAAGGGATCGACGGCTTGATGCAACTACGTCTCCAAGTCTATGGCAAAGAAGGAGAGTCTTGCCAGCGATGCGGTTTCCCTTTGAATCGGATTACCGTTAATGGCCGTGGCACCACTTATTGTCCAAAATGCCAAAAATCGCCG
>JAFVCC010000144.1 GCA_017479485.1 Bacilli bacterium | reverse complement strand
AATCCATCTTGCCCTTGGGCTCCAAGGTGGAAAGCTCTGGTTCAGAGACTGCCTTGGACGTCGACGCGCTGGGCAGCGACGGCGGCACGGACACGATCGATGTCGGTCTTTTTGACTCCTTCACTTACCTCGCCTTAGGCCACATCCATAAAGCGCAGTTTGTTAGTCATAACGCCCGTTACGCAGGGGCATTGCTCAAATACCACGTCAAGGAGGCTTCCGCGAAACGTACTTTCAGCGTCGTAGAAATCGATGAAGGAAAGGCCAAGGTAACCGAACATCCCATCGCTTTGCTCCGCGACCTCGTCGTCAAAGAAGGCACCATCGAGGAGTTGCTCCAAGGCAAGGACCATCAGTCCGACTACGTTTATGCACGGCTGCTCGATGATGTTGCCGTAGACTCGCCCTATACAAAATTGAAGTCACGCTACCCCTATTTTTTGGGGCTCGAGTACTCCCGCCACCGCTTCGTCGATACGGAAGAGGCGGATTATGATAACGTCGAGGACATCGACAAGAACGAACTCTTCGCTTCCTTTGTCGAGAAATATGGCGGGCGAAGCCTCGATGAACAAGAGGCCGAATTCGTGCGCGACCTTCTCGCCCAAGAGGAGGAAAACAAATGAAGCCGTTAAAACTAACCATGACGGCCTTTGGGCCTTATAAAGACACCGTCGTCGTCGATTTCGAAAAACTCGGCGAAGGTCTTTTCCTCATCCACGGCGATACCGGCGCAGGCAAAACCACCATCTTCGACGCCATCTGCTACGCCCTCTATGATGAAAATAGCGACAAAGACCGTCCTAAATCCGCGTTGCGAAGCCATTATGCGGACCCTGCAATAAAGACCGAGGTCACCTTGGAATTCCGCTCCAACGGCCATCATTACGTCATCTCGCGTTCCCCGAAGCAATATATCCGGGGCAAAAAGAAAGGAAAGCGCGAAGACGGCCTTGTTGCCATCAATCCTTCCGTCTCGCTTTCTGGAGATAATCTGCCCAAGGAATATACCTCCGCGAATGAAGTGAAGGCGAAAGTACAGGAAATCATCGGGGTGGACCTCAGTCAGTTCCGCCAGACCACCATGATCGCCCAGGGCAAATTCCGTGCCCTGGTTCAGGCGGATACTTCCGAGCGAAAGGAACTCTTCCGCTCCATCATGGAATCCGAGCCCATCAAGCGCTTCTGCGATGACCTTGAGGCCAAATCGAAAGAACTCAGTAGCTCCCTAGAAACCGAAAGCAAGAAACTCGCGCTGGAAATCCAGCACTTCCTCGGCGCGGACATTTCCCTTCAAGCCGCCATCGCGGAATCCAAAGGCAATGACGTTCCCGATGTCCTTTTGCCGCGGGTCAAAGAGACCCTCGCCAAGCAGGAGCAAGAGCTCCTTCGTTTGGAAGAGGAGGCCACGAAAAAGCGGGAGTTACATGACGCTGCGGCAAAAGCAAAAGAAGCCGCCATTTTATCCAAGCAGCACCAGCTCGACTATCAAAATAACCACGAGAAATTAACGTCGTTTAATGAAAAGAAGGCAGACATGGATCAATTATTGGTCCGATTAATGCGTCAAGAAGATGCAAACGCACTCCTTTCAAAAGCCCGCGTTTCGGACATGGAAAACGACCACCGCAATGAAGCCGAAGGCCATCTTAAGCAAGTGGAGACCGACGCAATGGCGGCAAAGCAAGAACTTGAAACCCTTTCCGCGAAGGAGAAATCCGAATTGCCCACGTTAGGAAACCGCGTTGCCGAGTTACGCGTAGCCAAGGAAGGTCTCGCCAAGAAAATCGAAGCCGTCGATGAGGTGGAGAAGCAGCAAAAGCGAGTCGACCAATACGCGAAGATTCAAGCCGATTTGCTCGAGAAACAAAACCAAATCAAAGAGCGAAAGAAGCACTTATCCACGCGCATCGAGGAATTGGAGGCACTACATAAAGGCGAGGAACTATCTACCAAGCGAGCCAATTGCTGCCACGCCATTGAGCAACATAAGAAATCGATGAGCCAGGTCGAAACGATGGCTCGCTATATCATCGAATATCATGGAGCCGTCAAAGAATACGGGAAATGCCACGAAAAGAAAGAGGCCGCCGTAAAGGTCTGGAATGACGCTGAAAAAGCCTATGCTGATGCCCAAAACGCTCTCTTTCATCACGCCGCTTCATCTCTCGCCGCCACTCTAGTCGAAGGCGAGCCTTGCCCCGTATGTGGCTCCATCCATCACCCTTCCCCCGCTTCTAGCGACGCTTCTTCCGTCACTGAGGATTTGGTCAAAGCCCTCGCATTAAAGCGCGACGCGGCCTTAAAAGAGGCCAGCGCGGCCTCAAATCGCGCCACCTCTGCCGAAAGTCTCCTCGATGAAAGAAAGGGACGGGCACTTTCCACGTTTGCCGAATACTTTGGCCTCGCCACGTCGATCGAGAACATCGAAAGCGATGTGGAGACCCAAAAGCAGCGAATTGAACTTCTGCTTAAAGGGTCCGCTGCTGAATTAAGCGCCATTGATAAGGCCACCATTCAAGCGAAGAAGGACGAAGAGGAAATCGAAGAGGATCAGAAAAAGATCGAGGGCATCGATCAGAAATTGGAACAACTCGACGCGGAAAGCAAAGAGAACAACAGCCACCTAGCCTCCGCAACCGCATTGCTGGAGAAGAGCATGGAAACCAAGGGCGAGGAAACGAAAGAAGCCCTCCTTTCTCAAAAGGTTTTGGTTGAAAAGAGCCTCTCCGAGGCCGAAGGCGCCGTGGACATTCTTCAAAAAGCCCTCGCTTCCGCTCGTTCTCGAGTAGAGACACTGTCGCAGCAAGTCTTGAACGCCCAAAATGCCCTAGAGGCAGCGAACCAAAAATACGATCAGGCTCAGCAGGATACCGAGAAGATTCGCCTGGAAAAAGGGTTCGCCTCCATTGATCAAGCCAAGGAAGCGATCATCTTATCCGATGCGGATTTTGCCAAGGCAAAAGCAGATCACGCGACCTATGAAGCAGAACTTAAACTTTGCCTCGAGCAGGACGAGAAATACCGCAATCTCGGTTATGACCGTCTTGAGGACATCGAACTTGAGCCGTTCGTTGAAGCGGAGGCGCAAGCCAATGAAGCCTACCTCGCCGCGGTTAAAGAACAGACGTCTTTTGAAGGAACGCTTCGCAACAATCGTTCCGTTATCGGCAATATTGAAGCCATCGTCGTCGCCCAAAAGAAACAACTCGAATGGGCCTCTAAAGTCGACCAACTTTCCCGTATCGCAAACGGCAAAAACCCCGGGCAGCACTTCAATTTCGAAGTCTATTATCAAAGGCAGATTTTCCTTAAGGTGATTCAGCGCGCCTCGATGAAACTAGAGCTCATCACCGATGGCGAGTTCTCCCTTCAAAGCCGCAAGCTTGAAGAGGCCAATCGCGGAAACGCGCAATTCGGTTTGGATATCGATGTATTCGATAGCCATACCGGCACCACGCGCGATGTGAAGACTCTCTCGGGCGGAGAGCAATTCAAAACCGCCTTATCGCTGGCCTTAAGCTTCTCGGAAGTCATTTCTGAGCGCCATGGTTACATCAATATCGACTGCATGTTTATTGATGAAGGCTTTGGCTCGCTGGATGAGAAGTCGCTTCCAGAGGTCATTGGACTACTCAAACGCCTTTCCACCGAACGTGGCCGTTCCATTGGCATCATTTCCCACGTCCATGCCCTCCAAGAAGGCATCTCCAAGCAAATCGTCGTGAAAAAAGGACGGAATGGCTCCGTCCTTGATGTCATCGATTAAAGCGACTTACTTCGCTTTTTCCTCAGTCTTTTCTTCCTTCGGCTCTTCGATGGGTTTTGCGCCGTTCATGTCACGGTTAAGAACCGAATCCACAATGTAAAGCACGCCAGGGAGCACGGAACCAAGAACGATTGCCGCAGCGCCGAGGATGATACCGACGGTACGGTTAATCTTCTTGTTGTTCACCAGTGTCGCCAGAACGACGGAATATACAGCAGAAGCTAGTCCGATAAAGGCAAAGACGAAGATAATGGCAGCCGTTGCCGCGATGGCAACTTTGGCGTCGTCCTCACTCTTGCCTTGGCTAACCAACTCTTCTAGCGTGGCCTGGTTATTTCCGGTAAGGGTCGTGGCGATCACCAACAACGCAATGAACACGATGGTTGCAAGCACGCCCCAAATGATGCTGATGGTCTTTGTCGCGTCTTTCATAGGCACCTCCTTGGAACGAGGCATATTATCGCGCGTATGAGCGAAAAAGCCAAATCGCCGTTACGGGAAGACGAAGCAAAAGCGGAGATATAGAACTAGAGAAATCGCCCATGTTCTACTTCTCTTGAACAACGAGGTGGGTCAAATAATAAGGGAAAGTTGAATAAGGAGGGGCGATGCCAATATTGTTGGCCGTCAGTTTTACGCACTCCTCCACCTCGGGATATTTCTTCTTATCCTCAAGTACGGTCCTACTCGCCTTGGCATGCCCGCTTTTTGCTTTGACCTCCACCAGAGTCGGCTTGCCTTTTACGGGCAAAATGAAATCGATTTCTAGTCCGTTCTCATTGCCGTAATAGTAGAGACTTTGGTTTTGCTTGATCAACGCATCCGCGACAACGTTCTCGTAAATATAGCCCTTAAATGACCCCAAATCGTCGCTTAGGATATGCGCCGAGGTTCCATTATCGAGCATCGAAAGAAAGAGGCCCGTGTCTTGCACATATACTTTATACGCATCGGGGTCGGCAAAGCCTTTTAGGGGCAACGATATCGAATTCAGACGATAGCATTTGCTAAGCAAACCAAATTCGCAGAGCCAATCTAAAGCCTCAGCATAGGCGCTTTTCCGCGGTTTTCCCGGAATGTCGCGATAGACAAACTTGCTGTTTTCTTTTGCAAGTTGAGACGGAACGGAATCTAAAATCAAATTGAGCTTTTGTCGCAAAGTTTCATCGATTCGGACGTTTCCATTTTT
>JAFVCC010000143.1 GCA_017479485.1 Bacilli bacterium | reverse complement strand
TCTTCTTCAAGTTCATCATCGAGGTTCAAGACTTCTTCTAAAACCTCTTCTTCCTCCGTTAGTTTGGCGGGGGAGGGAACTTCTTGAGAGGCGGGAGCAGGTTCATCCATGGAGGGCGCGGGGGACGTGGCTAAAGGAGCAACGGGTGCTTCTTCTATAACGCTTTCTTCCGCTTCGAATGAAGTTTCTTCGCCGGCGGCTTCTTCAGAAATTTCTTCCTCGGGCATAAACACCGCCTCGGTAGCAGGTTCTTCCGCGATTTCTTCTACCGCTTTAGGAAGCGATTCTTCCATTAATGGAGGCTCTGCCATCGGCGCAGGTTCTTCGTCCACTGGCTCAATCTTAGGGGCGGATACTTCCTCCTCAATGAGAAAAGGATAATTCACGTATTGGAGCAAGTCGCGGAAGTCCTTGATGGAGCGAGAGGATTTATCGCGCGCTTCTTCCGAGGCATAAGAAATCACTAGGGCACTTTCGTTTTTTTGCTCCAAAGTAAATTCGGGATTGCTGCTATAACGGCAGAAATACCAGTCATAGAAAAGCGTCGCCACATCTTGCGCAGTAGGTTCGTTTAAATAAGTGAACCGAAGCGTATATGGATATTTAATCGAGGAAGAGGCTTGGATGAATTCATCAAGTAGCCCATATTCCCATGGCACCGTCTTCTCGATGGCCATATCGATCTGGTTTTCGTTGAAGGGATTACGGACCGCCATGACGAACGAAAGATCAAAGCGTTCGATGTCTTCCAGTCCGATGGAATAAAGGAAGCGTTGTATTTTGCTCAGCATGGAAACACCTCCTAGAACAAAGCAGCAACATCTTTAACGGCGATCAGCACCATTAAGCCAATCAACAATACGAGGCCAACCGTGGAAACGATTCCCTGCACTCGCGCAGGAACTTTCTTGCGGCTGATGCCCTCGATCGCTGTGACAAGTAACGCCCAACCATCGAGCCCCGGGAAGGGAAGGAGGTTGAAGAAGGCGAGGTTAATGGAAATCATGCCCGCGTAGAAGAAGATCATCCTCGCGCCGCCAGCGGCATTAATTTGAGGCATCGCCGCGGTGATGCCGATGATGCCACTGATGTTGCGCCAGCCATCGGGAGTGAATAAGGTCGCGAAGCCTTTGACGATCGCCCCGCAAGCCATCGGCACGTCTTCCGCCCACTGCTTCCACGCCTCAGGGAAGCTATTCCATTCTTTGATGGTCTCGACGTTCACGCCGCCGCCTGTGAGCTTCCCGCCGCTGACGGAGAGTTTCAAATCATTCAAATGAACCAAGTTTGAGGCATAATTCTCGATTTCGCGAGCATTGGTCTTGTGAATTAAAGAAACGGGTAAATTAATGGAGATGCCGTCTTTGGAATGGGAGAAGTCAAAATTATTGAGCTGCTTGTTCTCGTCATAAACCTGCGGAAGCGCGCTGACACCAAGGATTTTTAGGGATTCGGGAACCTCTTCTTTTGAAGAAGGGAAAAGCATCAACGAATCACCCAAACCATGACGCTCCACCACGGTGGAAGGCGTGTATACCGCGACGTAATAGGTATCGTTTAACGTGGTCGTGCATTCTTTATCGGTGTAGATGCGGACATCGAAGGCGAGAAGCTGCATGTTCTCATAGACGCCTTCTTGACCAGGAACGGGGGAGTTATAGGAGGGCATGGTAAGGACATAATCCTTCGCCTCATGATCGGGTTTGACCTTGTGGGCGCCGATATAGTCCAAAACGGTCTGGTCATAAGTCGTATCGAGGCTGACCGTCAGCATCGTCCCGCTTTCATTCGTCGCGCCGCGACGTCCCGAATAATAGATGGGGCAAGCTTGGTCACCGATATAGATTAAGGTGAGGCCAAGGATGAAGTTTAACGTCACGCCAGCAACCAAAATGATGGCTTTTTTCCATTTGGCAATGTTATTTAAAGACCGTTCGGCAGGAGGTTCTACTTCGCCATCAGGCACCGCACCTTGCTCGCCATACATCGCGACGTAACCGCCAAAGGGCACGGCGCGGATGGAAAAGGTCGTCTCCCCGCCTTTACGCTTCTTGGAGAAAATCTTCGGCCCCATGCCGATGGAATATTCAAAGCAATAAACGCGGAAAAGCTTCGCCGTAGCGAGATGTCCCGCCTCGTGGATGGCAATAAGGACGCCAAGCATCACGACGACGATGAGAATATAGAAGATCCACTCAAGCCAAACGGGCATGTCTACCCTCCTATGTGGCGCTTCACCGCGTCACGGGTCAACGCATCAGTACGGATAAGATCCTCTAAGGTAGGATTTTCCATCCACGGAAGCGTATTTAAAGCGTACCGCACTTCTTCTTCAATTTGAAGAAAGGGTAAGCGCTTTTCCAAAAAAGCATACACGGCGATCTCGTTGGAGGCGTTTAAGATGGCGTTGCTATTGCCTCCTTTTTTATGGGAAGAGAGGGCCAAGGGGACCGCGGGATAACGATCTGGGTTAAAAGCGTGGAAATGATATGGGGCAAAATCCTCTAAGCATTGCCCCTTCACGGGTTCAAAGGGCACTTCCCCTTCCATCAAGGCATATTCGATGGGACCATGCATGTCGGGTTTGGAAACATCGGCGAGCAAGGTGCCGTCTTTTAACTCGATAAGAGAATGAACGTAAGACTCATCGTGCATCAATGGGGTGACGCGATCCACACCGATACCAAAAAGCACATCGGCCTCGATGATTTCAAACCCCTTGTTCATCATGGTCGCGGAGTCGATGGTGATCTTCGCGCCCATGGACCAAGTGGGATGGGCTAAAGCGTCTTCACGGGTCACGTGAGAGAGCTCTTCGCGGGACTTATTACGGAATGAGCCTCCCGAAGCGGTAATCAGGATGCGAGAGAGGTTCTCGCGCTTGATGCAGGAAAGAAGTTTTGCGATTGCCACGTGCTCCGAGTCAATGGGCCATAGTTTTCCTTTTCCAGAAGCAAGAAGCCCATTAATAATCGAGCCGCCGACAACCAAAGACTCCTTATTTGCAAGGCAAAGAATCTTATTGAGGCGAAGCGAAGTTACCGAAGGAACGAGGCCAGCGAAGCCAACCAAAGCATTGATCACCATATCGCATGGGCAGCGCTCAATGGTGGAAACAAGGCCCTCGTCGCCATGGTAAATTTCTAAATTCGGATAGGTTTTGCGGAGATTTTCGGCGTCGGAAGCATTAGAAACGCATAAATAATGGACGCTTGGGAAACGGCGGAGCACCTCAGGAACATACTGCACGCGCTGCCCCAAGGAAAAACCCGTCAAAAGAAAACGGTCTTTATGACGTTCAATGATGTCGAGGCTTTGGGTACCGATGGAACCCGAAGCGCCTAAAAGCAGTACCTTCCTCATGCGAAGAATCCGGCGCCTTTTTCAAACACGACCACGAAGGCCGAGGCGAAGATGCAGCAGAACATCAATGAGTCGACGCGGTCAAGGACGCCGCCATGGGCCGCGAGGAGGTGGCCATAATCTTTGATGCCGAAATACCTCTTGATGAGGGATAAAGTCAAATCGCCAAGCACGCCAATGACCGGAAGGGTGAAACTTAACGTCACGATAGCCCACCACTTGCTGTCATTGCCAAATAAAGGCAAGCTCGCCAAGACGGGATGGCCAAGGGCTTCCACTAATGCGGCAAAGCCAAAGGCGAGCAATCCCGCGAGGATCCACCCACCAAAGAAGCCTTCCCAAGATTTGTTGGGAGAGACGCGGGCGGACATCTTGTGTTTGCCAAAGAACACGCCGACGAAATAAGCCATGATGTCATTGCCAAACGTCGCGATAAGCACGAATAGGAACAAGAAGGACGAGGTCATCCAGCGGAAAAGATAATCATCCGAATCAAAGGGCGTGGCCTGCAATGGATGGTAACGGAGGAACATCAGGCACTGGAATCCGAGCCCGACGAGAATCGACATCGCGAACAAATAGACGACGTCAAAGATATCGAAGTCCTTGTGGAAGATCGAAAACGCGAAATATACGCCCAAGGAGCCAATGACCGTATACCAGGAAATCGCAGGCTCATCGAAATGGGACTCCAAGCTAAAGACATAGCCCGAAGGATCCGCGCGATAGGCGGCGATATTGGACTTCACGAATGCCCAATAAACATAGGAAATCGTCACGATATACGTAAAAATCCACACAAAAGGCGAATATTTTTTGCCGGTTGCATGGATGAACTCATAGATGGCGAAGGCGAAGAAGAAGGAAATGAAGGCGAAGAAGACCCATCCGCCAAAAAACATGGAGGGAAGGCCTGTAACCGCAAGAATGATGCCCACGATAATGCGGGACTTCATACTTTTCTTTTTGCCCTCGTCGAGGGTGTTGACTTCGATGTGAGGAAGGGAAGGTTTATTCATTCTTCAAGCCTCCATAACGACGATTGCGGTCTTGATACTCTTTAAGGCAATCAATAAATGCGTCACGTTTGAAGTCCGGCCACTTCACCGGAGTGAAAACGAATTCAGCATAGGCGTTTTGCCAGAGCAAGAAATTGGATAAGCGTTGTTCGCCCGAGGTGCGGATCATCAAGTCGACATCGGGCAAGCCATGAGTATAAAGGTGGTCCGCGAAATAGTCTTCCGTAATATCGTCGACGTTAAGTTTGCCTTCCTTCACTTCTTCGGCGATGGCCTTAGTCGCTCGGACGATGTCGTCGCGGCCACCGTAATTGAGGCAGATGTTAACGATGATGTCATCGTTATTCTTGGTCCGTTCATAGGCGGCAATACAGGCTTCGCGGGTCGACGGGCGGATTCGTCCGAGGTCACCAGAGACCTGGATGCGAGCCCCAATGGAATCCATGTAGTCGATTTCCTTCGCATAGAATTCCTCAAGGTAGTCCATCAAATGGTCGATCTCGTCTTGGGGGCGGTTCCAATTCTCCGTGGAAAAGGCATAGCAAGAGACGACATGGATATTAAATTCCCTGCAAATCTCAAATATTTCCCGCATACGGCTCATGGCTTCGCGGTGGCCTAAATAACGGGGCAAGCCACGTAAATTGGCCCAGCGGCCATTGCCGTCCATAATGAAGGCGACGTGGTCCAGTTTCTTAGTGAGGACAAATGATTCTTTTTTCGACATAGTCGAATTATAAACTACGAACGAATCCAAACAAATGATTATGGAGAGGAAATTCTAGAAGTAGCCGCATGGCGACATAAAAGAGGGCGATGCGCTTGCCCTCCTCGTATTCGTTTTTCGTCGATTAAATCGACATGACTTCCTTGGTCTTCGCAGCAATCGTGTCTTCGATGGCTTTGTTGACGTTATCGACTTCCTTTTGGACGTCCTTTTCCACCGTTTCCTTGTAGTCATCGGACATGGAATCATCTTCCTTCAATAAGGAAAGGGTGTCGCGGCGAATGTTGCGGACAGCAACTTTAGCTTCCTCACCAAGCGCCTTAGCTTTCTTGACGATATCCTTACGGATTTCCTCGGTCATGGCCGGGATGATGAGGCGGATGCAATCCGCTTCAATCTGCGGATTGATGCCGAGGTTAGCCGCGGCGATCGCGGCTCCGATCGGTTTGAGGTCCTCACGGGAATAAGGTTTCACCAAGAGTTGGCGGGGTTCTGGCATCGAGACGGAGGAAAGGGAAGTGATGTCCATCTTTTCGCCATAATAATCGCATTTGATGCCTTCGAGGATGGCGGGGTTGGCGCGGCCAGAACGAAGTTTGGCCAAGCTGCCCTTCAGCGCGACGAGGGTCTTATCAAAGCGATCTTTGCATTCAAGTACGTAAGCGTCCATAGTTGACTCCTTTTATTTAATGATAGTACCAATAGGTTCTCCATTGAGAATTTTTAAGAAGGAATCCTCGTTGTCCATGTTGAACACGTGGATGGTGATTCCTTTTCCTTCGAGCATGGCCACGGCGGTTAGGTCCATGACCTCGAGCTTACGCTCGATGACTTCGCGGAAGGAGAGTTCGGGAAGTAGTTTCGCGTTCGGGTTTTTGCGGGGATCGCTATCGAAGACGCCATCGACTTTGTTTTTCGCCATGAAGATGGCTTCCGCCCCCACTTCTAACGCCCTGAGGGTCGAGGTGGTGTCAGTGGTGAAATAGGGATTTCCCGTGCCGCCAGCGAAGATGACGACCTCACCTTTGTTGAGGTGATGGATGGCGCGGAGACGGATGTAAGGTTCGCACACTTGGTTCACGTTGATGGAGGATTGAACCTTGCAGACGAGGCCGAGTTGTTGGATCGCGGATTGGATAGCAAGAGCATTGATGATCGTACCGAGCATGCCCATGTAGTCGCCCGTCGATTGTTCGATGCCAATCGAGGAAGCGAGACGGCCACGCCAGATGTTGCCCGCTCCGACGACAATGCCGACGCCTACGCCTGCATCATGGATATCCTTTACGATCTTGGCCACAGAAGAAAGCTTCTGGTGGTTCAGGATGCCATCGTCGCCCTGAAGCGCTTCGCCCGAGAGTTTGAGGATGATTCTTTTATATTTCATAACCTAATGGTTTCCTTTGGTTCCTTAATTATATAAAAAGGCCCCCGCAAGCGGGAGCCATTTCTATAGAAATCGGAATTATTCTTCGTCTTTCTTTTCGATGCCGTCGCCGACTTCGTAACGGACGAAGCGGAGGACTTTGACATCGTTCTGTTTGCAGACCTCAGGAACGGTGAGGGTGCCATTGGGATCAAGGGCGTAGACATCGTGGTCCAAGCAAGCAGCGCCGAGGGTCTTATCGACTTTGCGCTCGACGATTTGAGCCTTGACGGCTTCGGGTTTGCTGGTGAGTTTGGGGTCATCAGCAACTTCCTTCTCGGCGAGGGCTTTTTCACGGGCGCGGACGGCGGACGGGATATCCTCGAGGGAGAGGTAGTCGGGCTTGCCAGAGACGACGGTCATGGCAAGGCCACGGTTGACTTCACCGCAATCCTTGGAGAGCTGGACAAGCGCGGAGATCTTGCCACCCATGTGGGTGTAGGTTCCGAACGCTTCGCCTTCGCCAAGGGTGAGGATTTCGTAGCGGCGGAGGACGAAGTTCTCACGCATCGCAACGACGGCATCGGTGAAGATGTCTTGGGTCGCTTCTTTGGCTTCGTCGAGGGACTTGGGATCCTTCTCGAGGAGGCGGGCAGCAATGGCTTCGACAATATCATGGAATTTGGGGGAGCCGGAGACGAAGTCGGTTTCACAGTTGACTTCGACGATCACGGCGCGGCCGCACTTCTCGCAGACTTTGATGTAAGCGAGGCCTTCCGCAGCGGTACGACCCGCTTTGGAAGCAGCTTTGGCAATGCCCTTCTCGCGAAGGATATCAATCGCCTTTTCTTCGTCGCCGTCGGCTTCGATAAGGGCTTTCTTGCAGTCCATGATGCCGGCGCCGGTGCGCTCTTGGAGCGCTTTAATCATTTGGATGGTAACGGCAGCCATTATTCTCCCTCCTTGTTGTCGGCTTTGGGTTCAGCGGGCTTTTCCTCGGGCTTGCCTTCGGCAGCTTTGGCTTCCTTGGCGGCCTTGCGGGCAGCGAAGCGGGCCTGACGTTCGGCCTGCATCTTGGCATAGCGCTCTTCGCGGGCTTTGCGAGCGGCGCGGACGGCAGCGCGGTGCTGTTCGGCGGCGATATCCGCAACACGGATGGCATCGGCCATGGTGGCTTCTTCGCCTTCGTCCTTGGTGTAGGCAACTTCGGTGAGGGTGATGCCGGTGCGGGCTTCGACGATCGCATCGGCGAGGACACCAGTGATCAATTTGATGGAGCTGGTGGCGTCGTTATTGGTCGGGATGGGGAAGTCGATGGCATCCGGATCATCGGAGGTGTCGCAGAGGGCGAACACGGGGATGCGGAGCTTGTTGGCTTCGGCGACGGCATTGTGCTCGAGGGTAGGATCGACGAGGATCACGGCCTGAGGGAGTTTGCGCATTTCTTTGATACCGCCGAGGTTCTTGTTGAGCTTGGCGAATTCTTTCTTAAGAAGAGCGACTTCCTTCTTGGGGAGGCGTTCCCAGGAGCCGTCGGCTTGCTGGGTCTCGAGTTCACGGAGCCTCTTGATGCGGGCGGTGATGGTACGGAAGTTGGTGAGGGTACCACCGAGCCAGCGGTTGGTGATGTAGAAGGAGCCAGAACGGACGGCTTCGTCAATCACGATTTGTTGCGATTGGGGTTTGGTTCCGACGAAGAGGACCTTGCCACCGCCTTCGACGATGGTGCGAAGAGCCTTGTAGGAAGCGTTGGTGCGTTCGACGGTCTTGTTCAAGTCGATGATGTAGATGCCATTACGGGCGCCGTAGATGAACTTGCCCATCTTGGGGTTCCAGCGGCGGGTCTGGTGTCCGAAGTGGACGCCGGCCTCTAAGCATTTCTTGAGGGTGATGATGGGGGCGTTGGGATCGCGGACCACTTCCGCCATCGTGATGTCGGCTTCGGCAGCCGGGGCCTCGGCGGCTACGACTTCCGCCTCGTTGATTTCGTCACTCATTGTGTGACCTCCATTTGTTTAAGCCTCCCCCGCTTCGAACAGCTGACCACCCACTCGATTTTTAAGCCTAACTTCGGCCCGAGGGGAACACGGCGCTGAATCCGCGAGGTGCGTTATGGCCTATGCCTTCGGCACAGACAAGGAAGAATATACGCTTACGCATGGACTCGCGCAAGAAAAAACGAAGCAAGTTTCTGCTTTAGCAGGGGGCGTCGCGCTACGCTCATGCGACATAAAGAAAAATCCGCAAGGGTTTTGCGGAGATTTTCACGAATTATTCATTGGTATCGTCGGTGGGAGGCAAGTTACCGCGCCGGACCGGAAAATGGTCTTTGTACTGAGCGTTTAGCTCCGCCAAGGTGACATGGGTATAGATTTGCGTGGTATCGATGGTGGAGTGGCCAAGCATTTCTTGGATCATACGCAGGTCGGCGCCGTTCTCGAGCAGGTGGGTCGCGAAAGAGTGGCGAAGCTCATGAGGATGGAGCCCAAGGTAGATACCCGTTTTCTCTTCGATGGTCTTGAGGATGAATTCAAGTCCGCGAACGGTAAGTTTCTTTCCTCGAGCATTCAAAAATAGTTCCATGTCCTTTTTATCGGCGTCGTTGCGTTCTTGAAGGGTGGGTCGAAGCTCCTTCTGATACTTTTTGATCGCGTCCCCTGCTACCGGCGAAAAGGGGACGATGCGTTCCTTCCGTCCTTTGCCGAAGACGCGGATGGTCATCGTGCGGAAATCGATGTCGACGCCTTTGATGGAAATGAGTTCTGAGGCGCGGACGCCGGAAGCATAGAGCAATTCAAGAATCGCTTGATCGCGAGAAGCGAGGGGATCATCTCGCTTGGCGTTCGCGTCAAGAAGCTGGATGACTTCTTCGACGTAGAGGATTTTCGGCAAGCGCTTGTCTTGCTTGGGCGCTTTCATCGCGCGGAAAAAGTTCGCTTTGACGTAGCCTTTGTGGACCATGAAGTCATAGTAGCCACGTAGAGCGGACATGCGCCGTGCCAAGGTGCGCTTGGGGTTTCCATCGCGAGGCAAACGCTGCAATTCCGCCGACATGAAGTTGCGGATGATCTTTGCATCAATGTCGTCGAAAGGAATCGCTTCGTGAAGCAAAAACTCATGCCACAAATCGATGTCTTTTTGATATGCATCGACCGTATGCTTCGAATAGCCTTTTTGAACGAGCAAGTGTTCAAGGTATTCGGCTTCGGGTTTGTTCATCCTATTCCTCCATGAAGGCGTCGATTAATTGTAACGATTCCTGCGCGGCCTCAAAACGTGAAGATTTGGTAACGCTTGGAATCAAAGCCCAATTCGCGTTCATCGGTTGGAACTTTTTACCATGGAAATGGAGGATGTAGTCGGTTAACGCGCCAAGCATTGTCTTGGGTGAGAGCGGTTTAAAGGGGGCGTGGCGTAGCTTTCGGTCGAGATTAACGGAAGCCAAAATTCCTGTCGCTGCCGATTCCACATAGCCTTCGACGCCCGAAAGCTGGCCCGCCAAGAAGACGTTATCCATCGCTTTGAGTGATAGGTCTTCGTTTAACGAAGTGGGTGAATCAATATAGGCATTGCGGTGCATGAGACCATAACGGAGGAACTCCGCATTCTCTAATCCTGGAATCATACGGAAGACGCGGCGCTGCTCGGGATAAGTAAGATTGGTCTGGAAGCCTACGAGGTTAAAATAGTCGCCAAGCTTCGTGTCTTGGCGTAATTGCAGCACCGCATAAGGGCGCGGATACCCCTCTTTGCCAAGGCCAAAGGGTTTTAACGGCCCATGACGGAGCGTTTCGACGCCGCGAGAAGCGATGACTTCAACCGGCAAGCAGCCTTCGAAATATTCGGTATCGAATTCATGGACCAATGCTTTTTCGGCATGGATGAGTTCGTGAACGAAAGCGAAGTACTCGTCTTTATTGAAGGGGCAATTAATGTAAGATTCGTCCCCCTGCTCATAACGAGATTTGAAATAAGCTTTGGAGAAATCGATGGACTCCTTACTTACGATCGGGGCGCTTGCATCAAAGAAAGACAGGTTCTTTTTCCCCAATAATTCGCATAGGTAAGTGAGGAGATCTGGAGAAGTCAAAGGCCCCGTAGCTAAGATAGTCGGAACATTTGGGTCGAGGGCTTTCACTTCTTCGTGACGAACCTCTAAAAGAGGAAAAGAAGTGAGTTTTGCATGGTTAAATGAGGCAAAAAGGTCGCGGTCAACGCTTAAAGCGTTCCCTGCGGGAACTTCCGAAAGCGCAGCGGATTCCATGGTTAACGACCCCATGTGACGCATTTCTTCTTTGAGTAAACCACAGGCATTATCAAGGGCTTTGGACTTCAAGGAGTTGGAACAAACAAGTTCTCCGAAATATTGGGTATGGTGCGCATGGTCATCGTAATGAGGGCGCGCTTCAAAAAGCACGACGTGATAGCCGCGCTTTAAGAGGTAGTTCGCCGCCTCGACGCCCGCGAGGCCACCGCCGATGACATGGACGGTTATTTCTTTTTGTTGATCCATTCGTGGTAATGGCAGCGTGGGAAGTTGGTACAGCCGAGGAAGGACGCTTTTTTGCCTTTCTTCACCACCAAGAAGCCCTTTTTGCACTGCGGACAAGGTTTGACATAGTCCGCTTCGGTATAGACCGTCTTGGCTTTAGGCGCAGCATTCGGGTCATCGCCTAAGTTACGGGTATAGTGGCAGGAAGGGAAGCCCGAGCAACCAATGAAGCGCTCGCCCTTCTTGTTCTTTTTGTAGACGAGGGGCTTGCCGCACTCAGGGCAATTCTCCCCTACTTCTTCCGCCTCAGGCTTTTCTTCTTTCTTGATGTAGGTGCAAGAAGGATAGCCCGAGCAGCCAACGAACGGTTGGCCTTTGCGGTTTTGCTTATAGACCAATGGCTTGCCGCAGATGGGGCAAAGTTCGCCGGTAGGAATATCGGGGTCTTTGTACATAAGGCTCTTTGCCGTTTCAAAATTCTCCTCAAAAGGCCCATAAAATTCGTTCATCGCCTCAAGGAACGTCTTCTCGCCACTTTCTACTTTGTCGAGTTGTTGTTCCATCGATGCGGTGTAATCCGTAGAAACGACATCGGGGAAATACTTCTGCAAAACAGTGACGACTTTAATGCCGTCGGGAGTCGGATTGATGACGCCTTTGACGGTCGTGATGTATTTCCTCTTATTCAAAGTATCGATGGTCGAGGCATAGGTCGACGGACGGCCAATGCCTTTTTCTTCCATTGCTTTGACGATGGACGCTTCGTTATAGGGAGGCTCCGGCTTGGTGAATTTTTGCTGGGCATCAACCTTCTTCACTTCAAATAAAGCGCCTTGATTGATTTCGGGAAGAACTCCTTCTTCCTCTTCTTCGAACTCGCCAAAGATCACGGAATAACCTTTGAATAAGACGCGGGTTCCGCCTAAAGAGAAGTCGAGGCCGCTGCCCGAGAGGATGATGGAGGTGCGCTCGACGCGCTTAGGCGCCATAAGAGAGGCCATCGCGCGGCAATAGATGAGGCGATAGAGTTTGGCTTCTTCCGCGGTGACATATTGAGCGACGACATCCGGGGTACGGTGAGTGCCGGTAGGACGGATGGCTTCGTGGGCGTCTTGGATGTTTTTGCCACCCTTTGCCGCGCGGATCGAACCAAGGTATTCCTTACCATAGGTCTCCAAAATATAGGGCGTCGCATGACGCTGGAAGAATTCTGGAGAGATACGGGTGGAGTCGGTTCTCATGTAGGTAATCAAACCAACGTGCTCATTATTAACGGTCAAGCCTTCATAGAGCTTTTGGGCGATGGATTGAGTACGGGAGTTGGAAAAACGGAACTTCGAGAAGGCCTCTTGTTGCATGGTCGAAGTGGTAAATGCCGGTTTGGGGAAGATGGATTTCTCCGTTTTCGAGACGGAGGATACCGAAAGCGTTTCGGGAATGCGGGCGAGGATCGCATCCGCTTCTTCTTTGCTATGGCATTTAAAGGGTTGGCCATCCACGCGAACCAAGGGGCATTTGAATTTCTTGCCCTCGATCGTGATTTCAATTTCGATGGTCCAATATTCCTCGGGGACGAAAGCATCAATCGCATTCTTGCGGTCGACAATCATCCTTAACGTGGAGGACTGTACGCGCCCGGCCGATTGGACGTTGATGTTGCGTTGCAAAAGCGAGGAGACCTTGAAGCCGATGATGCGGTCTTCCATGCGGCGGGTTTCCTGGGCTTTGACGAGGTTTAAATTGATCAATCCAGGGTGCTGCAAAGCATCCAAGATGGCCGGCTTGGTGATTTCGTGGAACTGCAATCTCTTCGTGGATTCCACGGGAAGATTGAGCACTTGGGCGAGGTGCCAAGAAATCGCTTCTCCTTCGCGGTCAGGGTCGGTTGCCAGCAGGACTTCTTCGGCTTTTGCAGCTTCAGCGGAAAGCTTACCGATCAAAGCTTTCTTGCGCGGGGTGATTTCCCAATCCGCGGCAAACTCATTATCGATATCGATACCTAAGCCGCCTTTTCCACGGGTGGAAAGGTCGCGGATATGGCCTTCGGATGCGACCACTTTATAGTCGCTTCCGAGGTAGCGGGTAATGGTTTCTGATTTTTTCGGTGACTCAACAATAACTAGCTTCATACAAATTTCGCAATGAATATAGACACGTCCCTTCGCCTTGTCAAAGCGACTTTTTCCTTAATCCTTATATATAAATAAGGTAATTATTTATAATGCCCCGAAAAATTTTTTACTTCCCGTAGTAGTGTGTAGTCGAGGTCAAAAAGTCCACGAGGTCCTCTGCGGTTTCGACTAACGCCGCCCCATTTTTGATGAGGGAGTTATTCACGAACCCTTCATCGCATCGAAACGGCAACGCGGCGACGTCATGGTTCACTTCCATGGCAAAAGCCGCGGTGATGAGGGTGCCGCTATGGGGTCCTGCCTCCCCGATGAAGGTGCCCTTGCTGATGCTTGCGAGGATGCGGTTACGAGCTGGAAAACGATATGGATAAGGCGGCTCGCTATTGGGATATTCGGAAAGCAATAGACCGGTAGAAGCAATCCGGTCGCGCAACAACGTATTCTCTGGCGGATACACCACGTCAATCCCACACCCAAGCACCGCAATCGTGCGCCCTGGCGTGTCGATGGTCGCTTCGGCAGCTATGGTATCGATACCCCTAGCTAAGCCCGAGGCGACAATATAGCCCTTATTGATGACTTCCGCGCAGATGGACCGCGTCTTTTCTACGGCATAAGAAGTCGGTTTTCTGCTGCCGACGACGGTCACAATACGCTTATGATCTTGGGCGAGGGAAAGGTCCCCATAGTAATAAAGGACAAAAGGCGGTTTCGGGCAGGCTTTTAAAATTTCCGAGGGATAGTCGTCATCAAGAGCGGTCACCACCCGAGATTTCACGCTTTTGATGAGCTCCGCTGCCTCTTCATATGTCATTGAGGAAGGCACGTGCATATCCTGATAAATCTTGTCCCAATCGCCATGGTGCTTGACCGAAGTGGCGATCAAATAATCGCGGCCTTGAAATTCCAACATAAAAAATCCTCCACTCACCTATAGACGGAAAAAGGCGCAGAGGCGAAAAAAAGATTTAGAAAAGGGTCAATTGCTGCTGGAAGAATTTGGTGACGGGCTTAAAGGATTTGCGGTGTACGCCCTCGATGGGGCCATACGCTTCGAGTTCTTCCATGTGGGCCTTCGTACCGTATCCTTTATGGACGCCGAAGGTAAAATTCGGGTATTTCCCCTGCAAATCCTCCATGAATTTGTCACGAGTGACTTTGGCTAAGATGGAGGCCGCCGCGATATTTAAGGCTTTCGCATCGCCTTTGATTAAGGGGATCACCGGAACGGAGAGGTCTTCAAAAGGCATCGCGTCGGTCAAAATCAATTGGTATGGGACATTGATTTGATCAATCGCGCGTACCATGGCGAGCTTCGTCGCAGCATAGATGTTGAGTTCGTCGATTTCTTGCGCGCTCGCAAAGGCGATGCCATAGCTTAAAGCATGCTCTTTAATCTCATCGAAAAGCTTCGCGCGTTTTTTGGCAGTGAGCTTCTTTGAGTCATCGATATCCGGATTCTTATAGGATTGCGGGAAAACAACGGCAGCGGCTACCACAGGCCCCGCCAAAGGCCCGCGCCCCGCTTCGTCCACACCGACGATCGCGGTGATTTCATCCGAATAATACTGGCGTTCGAATTTAAGCATTGGGCCGCTCCAAAGAATATCGGCCGAGTAAACCGTCTTTGAATTCTTTAATGAGAAGGTAGCAAGCTTTCGTCAAGCTATAATCGCTTCCTTCAAGCAATAGCCGCGTCTTAGCAATAGATGCGAAGACGTCATCCGAGTCCATCGATGAGATATCCTCGATGCCGAAGCGTTCCTTCAAGGCATGGGGATATTCTTCTTTGAAATAGCCAAGTAAAGCATAGGCGAGGTCTTCGGTCGGAAGGACTTCTTCCTTCATGCAGCCTAATAGCGCAAGGCGAACCGCCATCGCGCCATCAGGATAATTCATGGGGAGGACGCCCGGGGTATCTAAGACGATGAAATCATCGCCAAGCTTGATCCACTGCTCCGCGCGGGTCACCCCTGCTTTATTGCCGACGTTGACTTTACGCTTGCCACAAAGGTTATTGATTAACGTTGATTTTCCGACGTTGGGGATGCCGATGACCATCGTACGAATCGGCTGTTTTTTCATGCCAAATCGCGCTTCTTTTTCTCTTTTCTTGGCCATTAACGGAGCGCTCGCTTTGGCTAAGATGTCCACGAATTTCCCTTTGGTTAGGTTGCCGGAAATCGCGGTAATTCCCTTAGAGGAAAAATAAGAAAGCCAAGCAGAAGTCACGCGGTCATCCGCGCGGTCTTCTTTGCTTAAAAGCACAAGCCTCGCTTTATCACCAGCAAGTTCATCGAGCAACGGGTTGCGGCTCGACAAGGGGGCGCGGGCATCGACGATTTCCACGACGAGGTCGATGACTTTGACATACCCTTCCAAAGCCCGCAACGCCTTTTGCATATGGCCTGGAAAATAATGAACGCCTTTTTGTCCCATTATCCGATCCTCCGGTAGGTCCATGGCGTAAAGATGTGCCAAATGGGAACCTTTTCATCACCCACATTTTCGACGGTCTTCTTGCCGACGATTAAATAAGCTTTGCCTAAAATCATTTCCAAGGTCACAGGACCTTTTTGGCGGGAATCAGAAGAATAGCCACGGTTATCGCCCATGACGTAATATTCGTTCTCTTTCAACGTGACGGTGCCATAAGAAGCAGAGCCAGGGAAGGCATAATCCGTCACGCCATCGACGAGATAATCACTGAGGTTATATAGAGGTTTCAATAGCTCCGTCGTGCCATCGACGTGAGTAATGGTCGTCTTGCCCCAAACGCGGTTATACATCCCATCGGGATCATCTTCCGAACACGGCTGGAACTTGATGGTTTCACCCGGCAAACCGATGATGCGCTTGATTTTGGACTTGCGGTCGTTTTGAAGTATCAACGCGCCAGAAGAGTCACGTTTAAAGGAACCATCGGAATTCTTTTGATAGTCATCCGCATAATAGGTGATGACAATATCGAGACGGTGGAGATCGTTTTTCCAATCACCAAGGTTGTCCGTCTTGGCATAGCCATATTCAGCTTGATAGCCGCTGCGGTGTTCCGATCCGCTTTTGCAGTTCAATTTGTTTCCATTGGAGCCAAGGCAATTGGAGTTCAGCGTCGGATACATGGACATGCCGTTAACAAAGAACGGGAGATTATAGGAAAAGTTCAGCACCATGCCATTGATGGTAAGCCCGATAGTAATGAGCAAAACCGTAATCAAAACAGCATCGATAGCGATGTTGTACCACTTCTTGCCCTTCTTTTTGGCAGGGGCTGGCGCGGAGAGTTCCCCCTCCGCGACGAATTCATCATGTTTCTGCACGTGATGA
>JAFVCC010000142.1 GCA_017479485.1 Bacilli bacterium | reverse complement strand
GGCGGCCTCCACGAGTTCATGAATTACCATGGCCCCATCCTTACCGATTCGGGCGGATTCCAGGTGTTTTCTTTGTCCTCAAGGCGCAAAATCACGGAAGAAGGAGTGACCTTCCGAAACGAAATTGACGGGGGGCGTGAGTTCTTTTCTCCCGAAGAAGCCATTCGAATTGAAGAAGCGCTAGGGGCGGATATCATCATGAGCTTTGATGAATGCATTCCTTATCCGGCGACCAAAGAATATGTGGCTCGTTCCACCGACCGCACTTTGCGTTGGGCGCACCGTGGGCTCGAGGCCAAGACCCGCGATGACCAAGCTTTATTTGGCATCGTTCAAGGCGGTGCCTTCCGCGACTTACGCGAATATGCGGCCAAAGAACTTGCGGCGATGCCCTTTGAAGGATACTCCATCGGCGGCACTTCCATCGGCGAGCCCAAGGATATCTGCTATCAAATGATTCAAGACGCGGTGCGTTTCTTGCCCCAAGATAAGCCGAGGTACCTGATGGGTGTCGGTTCTATTGATTACATTCTTGAAGGCATCACTCATGGCGTCGACATGTTCGACTGCGTTTTGCCTACGCGTCTAGCCCGCCACGGTGCGATTCTTACCCGCCACGGCCGCATCAACATTCAACGCAAAGAATACGAAGAAGACTTCACGCCCATCGATCCGGAATGCGATTGCTATACCTGCCAGCATTATTCTCGGGCTTATCTCCGTCACTTGTATAAAGCAGGGGAGGGCTTTGGACAAACGCTCAACTCCATCCATAACATCCGCTTCTTGATCAAACTATGCGAAGATGCACGTCAAGCCATAAAAGAAGACCGTTTTGCAGAGTTTAAGGCGGAAACCTACGCCCTTTTCGGCGATAAAAGAGGGTTCTAATGGACATCAATTTATTCGATTTTTATCTTCCCGAGGAGCAGATTGCTCAGACGCCACTAAAAGCACGCGACATGGCAAAGCTCATGGTTATCGACCGCGAGCATGAGACGTTTGAACATAAGCTTTTCTATGACCTCCTTGACTACTTGAAGCCTGGCGATGTCATGGTGCGCAACAACACCAAAGTCATCCCCGCGCGACTTTTGGGCGAAAAAGAATCGACCCATGGTAAGGTTGAGGTTCTGTTGCTCCATGAAGTCCCCGAAGAAGGGGAAGATGTGTGGGAGTGCCTTGTCGGCTCAGCCAAATCCGTCCGCGTCGGTAGCCGCTGCATCTTTGGCGATGGCCGCCTTGTCGCGGAATGCGTCGGCGTCTATGACGAAGGCATCCGCCACATGAAGTTCATCTACGAGGGAATCTTCCTTGAGGTGCTCGACGCTCTCGGCGTTATGCCACTTCCTCCGTACATCAAAGCCCAGTGCGAAGATAAGGACGATTACCAAACCGTCTATGCGAAGGTCCCTGGATCTGTCGCTGCGCCAACCGCGGGGTTCCATTTCACCGAAGAACTGTTTGAAAAAATCAAAGCCAAAGGAGTGGAAGTGCTTGATGTCACCCTCAATATTGGCCTTGGCACCTTCCGCCCCGTCAAAGTGCAAGACACCAAAGACCACGTCATGCACGAAGAGACCTACACGATGTCGAAAGAGACGGCGGACCGTTTGAACCTCGCCAAAAAAGAAGGGCGCCGCATCATCGCTATCGGCACGACCTCCGTGCGTACCCTTGAATCCATCTATTCCAAGTACCGCGAATTCCGTCCAGAGAGCTCCTCCACGAGCATCTTTATTTCGCCCGGTTATGAGTTTGGCGCAGTGGACGCGATGGTCACCAATTTCCATCTTCCAAAGTCGACGCTCGTCATGCTCGTCTCGGCATTTATGGGGCGCGAATGGACCCTTAAATGCTATGAAGAAGCCGTGAACCAAAAGTACCGCTTCTTTAGTTTTGGCGATGCGATGTTCATTTATGGAAAACCCAGGAAATAAGAACGAAACCCGCGTCAATTACCAACGAATTTGCGAGAAAATCCTTGCAAATACCCCTTCTTTTCCTAAACCAAAGCTTCTTCTTCACGTTTGCTGCGGGCCATGCTCCTGCTTCCCACTGACCTTCCTTTGCCCACGCTTTGACGTGACGATTTATTATGGCAATTCCAACATCTATCCCGCGGAAGAATACGACCATCGTCTCGCGACGTTAAAAGAACTCTTAGGTGACTTGAAGCGCGACTATGGCTTCGACATCTCTTTGATCGTTCCGCCTTACGATAACGAGAACTACATGAAGAAACTTGAACCGTTAAAGGACGAGCCCGAGGGCGGAGAACGCTGCTTCCTTTGCTACGCTTTACGCATGGAAGAGGCCTATGCCTACGCCGCAGCAAACGGCTTTGATTTCTTCACGACCGTGATGACCGTATCGCGGCAAAAGAATTCCCAGAAGCTCAACGAAATCGGACACTCGCTCTCTTTGAAATATCCCTCGGTACAGTATCTCTATAGCGACTTCAAAAAGAAGAAAGGGCTCGAGATCGGCACCGAGATCCGGAAGCGGTATGATCTTTATAACCAGGATTACTGCGGATGCCAATATAGTTACGAGGAGGCGTTGATTCGCAGGGAAAGGAACGCCAAGCCATGAGCCGTCGGAAAGATCGATCCATGACCGACATCAACAAGATGAACCTTCGCTTGATGGAAGACGAAGAGGTCCTTTATGTCGCCCGCCCAGGGAGACGCATGGACCTCTATTTTCTTTTGATCTTCCTCTCCCTTGTCGCTTTGTGCGTCGCGCTTTATCTCCTCGGCGCTTGGGGGATGGTCGTGAATGTGCCTTCTGGCGGTATCCCGAGTATTTCCGTGGCTTCCATCGGCGTGGTTGGGGCAGTAGCAGTGGTCATCTACCGTTTTATCGTCATGGGACACGCCTTCGTGTTGACCAACCGCCGCGTCATCGTGCTTAAAGGCGGCAAATTCCTCACCCGTAAGTTCCTTAGCCTTACCGCCATCGGCGGGGCGGAAATCAACCAAGGACTTCTCTATCGCGCTTTCGGCCTTGCGACCATCGACTTCTTTTCTCCATCCTCGCAACCCAAAGTCAAAACCATTTTGATTATCCTTTCCTTCTCCTCAACCTCCTTCAAATTCATCTACCTGACCCGCAAGGATGCAGAGGCCATTTATACCCTCCTTTGCGAGCAGCTTGAGAAGATCCGCAAAAAGTAAAAAATCGACACAACGATCCGTCAATCTTTGTGCACGGTGCACAATGGTTGACGGTTTTCATTTGGAAAAATTTTTTGTCGAAATAATGCCGACCACATCGGGGTTTTGACCGTTGCTATTTATATAATAAATCGAAAGTGTTTGACGTGTCCCCCGTATACGCGTATATTTTCAAACGCTGGCGCTTGCGTTGACTTGCGAGGTTGCCGAAACACCGACAGGCGTTGTCATGAAGAGGTGTTCGGGGAATTCGCAACGAGGAGGCGCTAGAAGCCTGAAACAGAAATCAAAGGAGGAAAATTCATGGCGAAAGAGAAAGCGATTCGTGTTCGCTTGATGGCTTATGACCATAAGATCCTCGACCTCAGCGTTGAGAAGATCCTGGAAGTGGCCAAGAAAACCAATGCCGGCGTGAAGGGACCCATCCCTCTGCCGACCGAAAAGCAGATCTACACGATTCTCCGCGCTACCTTCAAGTACAAGGATAGCCGCGAGCAATTCGAGATCCGCACCCACAAGAGATTGGTCTACATCACCAATCCGACCAAAGAGACGATCGATACGCTCCGTAGGTTAGACCTTCCCAGCGGCGTCGACATCGACATCAAGTTGTAATAAGGAGGACAAGTAATCATGAAATCCATCGTCGGAAGAAAAGTGGGCATGACTACGGTCTTCGCCCCCGACGGAACGATGTACCCCGTCACCGTCATTGAAGTTCTTCCCAACGTCGTCTTGGACAAGAGGACGGTTGAGAAGAATGGCTACGAAGCCTTGGTTGTCGGATACGAGGACAAACCTGCCCGTACCGTCTCCAAACCAAAAATGGGCCTCTTCAAAAAGGCCAACGTCAGTCCGAAAGCCAGCGTCCTTGAACTCAAGGGCGACGAGATCTACGGCAAGAACGTCGGCGAGACCCTAACCTGCGACCTCTTCGCGAACGGAGAAGTCGTCGACCTCATCGGTCACAACAAAGGTCATGGCTATGTTGGTACCATCAAACATTACCATCACCACATCGGTCCTAAGGGCCACGGCTCCGGCTATCACCGCCAAATCGGCTCCTTAGCCAACAACGGCCGCTGCAACAACCGCGTCATCCCGGGCAAGAAGATGTCTGGCCACTGGGGACCCAAGCAGTGCACCGTCCAAAACGCGGTCATCGTCGAATCCAATGCCGAAAAGGGCTACATCCTCGTCAAGGGTGGCGTCCCCGGACCGAAGAAAGCGCTCGTCGTATTACGTACACCTGCGCGTCACCAATTCAAGAAACCCGAAGTGAAGGCGCTCGTCAAGAACACCGCCACTGAGGCGAAAGGAGAATAACCATGGCCGAAAAGAAACTCAGCGTGGCCGTCGTGAACCTCTCCGGTGAATCGGTTGGCAAGCTCGACTTGAACCCCGTCGTCTGGGATGCCAAGGATGTGAATCCCCAGGTTGTCAAAGACGCCGTCACCGTCTACTTGGCCAACAAGCGTCAAGCCACCGCGAAAACCAAGAAGCGTCACGAAATCCACGGCACCAACCGCAAGCCCTGGAGGCAAAAAGGAACCGGCCGTGCCCGCTCTGGCGACTGCAAGTCCCCGATCTGGGTCGGCGGCGGCACCGTCTTCGGACCCGACGGAACCCAAAACTACAAATTGGCTCAGAACAAGAAAGCCCACAAGCTCGCCCTTCGTTCTGCGCTCACCGAGAAAGTCGGCAACGGATTGATCGTTGTGGACTCCCTCGAACTCCAAGCCATCTCCACCAAGTCCTTCGCGACCTCGCTCAAGGCTCTTGGCGCCGAAGGCAAGAAGAACCTCATCGTGGTCAACGGTGAGAACGACAAACTCATCCTCTCCGCCCGCGGCATCGAAGGCGTTGGCCTCGTGGAATGCGACAACATCGCCGTCTACGATGTCCTCCACTTCGATAACCTCATCGTGAGCAAGGATGACGTCAAAAAGATTGAGGAGGCGTTGCAATAATGGCTGAAAAAAAGAAAGTCGAAGCGGTCGAAACCGCCGAGAAGCCGGCCAAGAAGGCCACCCGCAAACCCAAGGCGAAGAAAGAAGAAGCGAAAGCCGAAGCCAAATTCGCCCAGCCGACCGCCCATGATTACGAAGTCATCGTTGCTCCGTTAATCACCGAGAAGACCATGGCGCTCATGCAGAACGCCAACAAGGTCACCGTCAAGGTCGCCAAATCCGCTAACAAGGTCGAAATCAAGGAAGCCTTCCAAAGAGTCTTCCAAGTCAAAGTCACCGACGTCAAAGTCGTCAACCAGGTTGGTAAGACGACCACCCGCGGCGGTCGCTACAAAGGCACGATCTCCGGTTTCAAGAAAGCCGTGATCACCATCGCCGAAGGCGAAGCCATCGACCTGTTCAAAGAGTAGGAAACACCCTCGCGTATATATAAATAAGAAACGCGTAAAGACAACCAATATAGGAGAAAGAGTCAATGGCAATTAGAACTTATCGTCCTTACACCCCGTCGCGCCGTGCCATGAGCAACTCGACGTTCGAGGACATCACCAAAACCACTCCTGAAAAATCGCTTCTCGTCCCGATGAAGAAAACGGGCGGACGCAACAATCAGGGCAAAATCACCTGCCGTCACATCGGCGGTGGAAACAAGAGGAAATACCGCATCATCGACTTCCGTCGCCGCAAAGATGAAATCCCCGCGACCGTGAAGGCGATCGAATACGATCCCAACCGCAACGCCAACATCGCCCTCATCTGCTACGCGGATGGCGTCAAGGCGTACATCATCGAGCCGCAGGGCCTCTCCGTGGGCGACAAGATCGTCTCCGGAGCCGCCACCGACATCAAAGTCGGCAACTGCTGTGAGCTCCAAAACATCCCCGACGGAACCTTCGTCCACTGCGTCGAGCTCCAGCCGGGCAAAGGCGCGCAGCTCTGCCGCGCCGCTGGAACCAGCGCTCAGGTGCTCGGTTCTGAAGGCAAGTACGTCACCGTGCGTCTTGCTTCCGGCGAAGTCCGCAAGCTCCTCAAGAACTGCCGCGCTACCATCGGCATCGTCGGCAATGAGGACTGGAACCTCGTCAACCTCGGCAAAGCTGGTAAGACCCGCTGGAACGGCACCCGCCCGACCGTGCGTGGTTCGGCCATGAACCCCTGCGACCACCCCCATGGTGGTGGTGAGGGTAAGTGCCCCGTCGGTCGTGATGCTCCGCGCAGCCCCTGGGGCAAGCGCACCCAAGGCGTCAAGACCCGCCGCTTAAAGAAGAACTCCACCCGCCTCATCGTCAGGCGCCGTGGTCAGAAGTAAGAAAGGAGAGATTGAATGTCTCGTTCACTCAAGAAAGAGCCCTTCGTGGACGCTTACCTCATCAAGAAAGTTGAGGAACTCCAGAAGTCC
>JAFVCC010000141.1 GCA_017479485.1 Bacilli bacterium | reverse complement strand
GGGCTCATGACGTGGGCTTCGCCCTTGCCGCCTTGGGCAAGGTTGCTGCGGAAGTCCTTTTCGTTATGACGTACATATCCTGCGACAAACTTCCCATCGATGATGATAAGGCGCGAATCTTTGCCGCAAGCGGTGGAGACGTATTCTTGGAATAAATGTGGCCTCTGGGCTAATTCAGATTCAATTTGGAGGAGATCTGCAAGGTTTTCTGCTAAAAATACGCCGTTTCCTTGCGAACCATAGTTCGATTTCACAACGATGGGAAACGATAGGTTTTTGCGGAGATTTTCGAAAAATACCCCATCATCTTTTAAGGAATAACGAAGCGGTGCCGATATGGTTTTGGGCATGTAAATACCCTGGTTGCGCAAGGCGAAATAGGTTTCCATCTTGTCGTCGCAAAGCTCAATGGACCGTGCGGAATTAAACATGCGGATGCCCGTAGCTTCCACCATCTTAGCGATGTAACGGTCCTTATCGAGGAATAACACGAAGTCATAAGGCAGATCGCCTTGCTTTAAGGCACCATCGCTACCGATATAGGCGAAGATTTCGCTGGCTTGTCGAATGACTAAAGTCACACCAAGAAGCTTTAATTCTTCCTCCATGCGAGAGACATAATGACGGACCGATGGAAGAATCTCATAAGCGTTGACGATTGCTAAGCCTTGATGAAAAAGCGGTTGTTTTCCCATAGTCCAACATTATATTCGTCTCGGCGTGAAACGACACGCGAACGCTAGAAAGTGAGTTGAAAAAGAGGAGATGGACATTAAAATTTATCTAACATCAAAGGAGAGCAACTATGGCTGATGCAAAAAAGGTTTATCACGTCTCGAAGCGTGCTGAAGACAACAAATGGGTGATTAAGTTCGCCGGCGGTGAGAAGGTAATCAAGCTCTTCAACACCAAGGCGGAAGCCCTCGAATATGCCGACAAACTTGCCGCGAATCAGGATGGTACCGTCCTCTTCCACGCTTCTAAAGGCGAAAAGAAGGGCAAAATCCAAAAGCGTTAAAGCCCGTAAAGAAGCTGCCACACGACAGTTTTCTTTTCCCGTTTTTCGCGGATATCGGAAGCGTTTAAGTGGAAATCCGTGGACTGCTGCATTATTATCTTCGCATGGAATCAGCGACGAAATCCCGTGAAGACTTCCTTGAAGCGCTGCTTATGCTCGAGGAGTCTGGACAACCTCTAGAAACCACTCGAGTGGCAAAACTTTTAGGCATCTCTAAGCCTGCAGTGCACCAGATGGGCCATGAGCTTATTAAACACGGCTGGATTACCCGCCGCGACTATGGCGATATGAAACTGACCGACGAAGGTCGGGCGATTGCCGTTAAAGTTTATGAACGCCACCGCGTGCTCAAACAGTTCCTTCTAAGCCTTGGGGTTAATGAAGAAGTGGCGGAGCACGATTGCTGCTTGATGGAACACATCATCTCCGACGAAACCTTCGAAGCCATCAAAAAGAAGATATAAAAAACGCGGTAGTCACGATTCGGCTAATGTGGGCCCCGCGTTTTCTCTTACTTCTTTAACGGATGGAGGACCGTGGCGCGCAAAGCGGAACGCACACGGGCGGATTCTTCTTCCTCTTGGCTCTTGCCGGTATTTAAGAAAGCCTCACCGATTTTTAGTACTGCGCGATCCAATCGGCGGTATTCTGCTTCGTGCTCATCGGTCCATGGGTATTTACGAAGGAATTCAAGAACCGGAGCAAAGAGGTTATTGATGGGCGTTTGAAGCGCGACGATGAAGTTTTCTGCATCGCCACCTTTGAGGTTCCTTAATCCCTTCTCGTCCACGGGAAAATCGATGCCGCTTTTTTCGACGTAAGATTCCGCGAAATGGATAATATCATAGGCAAAAGTGCCATATTTGAAGAGAAAATGAATGTGGCCACGGCGATCTTTCGGAGATAAAACGGCCTCGGAAAGAAGCTCTAAGCCAATGGCTAAATCATAGGGCAACAAGATACGGCGAACGTCATCTTGGAACGCGGCTCGATCTTCTTCGGACGCGGTCTCGAACACGTGGATTAAGATTTCTTTGACGATGTCATGACTTGCTTGGGCATCTTTTAATATTGGTCCGTAGTCCATAGGAAACCCTCTTTTCGCTTTTCCTTATTATACGCGTGAGTGGCAACGGGGATAATCTTCTGTTTCGGATGAGAAGCATGCCTCATTTCTTTCCAATGATAGAAAAAAGTAAAAAACGGGGCTTAAAACGCCAAGAATTAGGTTGAGAAAAGAATTTTATTCTGAACTTAATCCAAAAAAATATTCGATAAATACAGGATTCCTATTTTATTAACGACAAAGAACTTGCTTTATTTTCCTTTAAGTAGATACTTTTCGGCTGTATTGATACCCAACGAGGTTAATTCATGAAAAAGTACACCAAGTCCGACATTATCGAGATGGCGAAGAAAGAGAAAGTATCTTACGTCCGCCTCCAGTTTTCCGACATCTTAGGAAACATCAAAGCTGTCGAGATCTCCGTGGGTCAGCTCCCCGACGCGCTCGACAACAAAATCATCTTTGATGGTTCTTCTGTCGAAGGCTTCGTCCGCATTAAAGAAGCGGATATGTCGCTCCACCCGGATTACGATACCTGGCGGATTCTTAGCTTCGAAGATTCTTCTTATGGCAAAGTCGGCCGTTTGATCTGCGACGTCTACACGAGCTATGGCAAGCCTTTCCAAGGCGATCCCCGTTATATCTTGAAGCGTCAAATCCGCGCGATGAATGAAATGGGCATCGCCAATTTCGACGTTGGCTTCGAACCCGAATTCTTCCTCTTTAAGCTCGACGCGGAAGGAAAGCCCATCCTCGATCCCATCGACGACGGATCCTATTTCGACCTCGCCCCGATCGATAACGCGCAAAACATCCGCCGCGATATCGCCCTCGAGTTAGAGAAGATGGGATTTGTTATTCAAACCGCTCACCATGAAGTCGCCCCAGGCCAAGAAGAAGTCAACTTCCGTTTCGCCCATGTTTTGGAAGCCTGCGACAACCTGCAAACCTTCAAACAAATCGTTAAAGTCATCGCCAGGAAGCATGGCTACCACGCTACCTTCATGCCCAAGCCCATCGCGGGCATCAATGGTTCGGGCATGCACACCAATTGCTCTATCTCGGACGCTGAAGGAACCAACCTCTTCTACGATCCGAACGACCCGATGAAGCTTTCGTTGATCTGCCGTCAGTTCATCACCGGCATCATCCGCCACGCCCGTGGCATGGCTTGCGTCACCAACCCCACGGTGAATTCCTACAAGCGACTCATCCCTGGATTCGAAGCGCCTTGCTACGTCTGCTGGAGTGACGCCAACCGTTCCTCCATGATCCGCATTCCGGCTTCCCGTGGGCAAGGAACTCGCGCGGAGCTACGCCACGTCGACGCCATGAGCAACCCTTATATTGCTCTTGCCTGCATCATTGCCGCTGGCATTGAAGGCATCAAGACGGTGGAAGAGAAAGACCTCATCCCACCGGTCTATGACAACATCTTCAGTTTGACTCGCGAACAGCGCGAATCTCAGGGCATCCGCAATCTCCCCGAGAACCTCAAAGACGCAATCAAAGAAATGCGTAATGATCCGTTGGTATTCCAAACCCTTGGCGAGCACGCATTCAACAAGTTCCTCGCCGCTAAGAACATCGAGTGGGACGAATATCGCTGCTTAATCTCGGATTGGGAATTGAAGCACTATCTCTCGAAGTAAGTCTTTTCAAAAATAAGGTAGGGAAAATGAATTTGTCCCTACCTTTTCCCTTTTATAGGGAAGAAAATATGAATTATGAAAACGGGGAAGAGAATCGGTATTATCGGAGCGTCGGCTTCAGGCGTATATACGGCGCTTCTTGCAAAATATCGGAACCCATCCTTGCAAATCACCCTTTTTGACCGGACGGACAAAATCGGGAAAAAGGTCCTCGCGACAGGAAACGGGCACTGCAATTTGCTTCATGACCCCTTCTTAATCGAGGCATATAACCACCCGGATTTTGTTTCCTCGCTTCTCCATAGCACGCACGATTTCGGTCTCAAAGACGCATTAAACCAACTCCATATCGAAACCATGACGAAAGGGGAACTCGTTTATCCTCTGTCTTATAGCGCGCCCTCATATGTTCGTTACCTTTCTACGTTGCTCGAGAAAGCGGGCGTGGATATTCGCCTTGGTGAGAAGGTTTGTGAAGTCCGCGGAGCCGAGATTCATACCGACAAAGGAAAATATGTTTTTGACCATGTGGTCTTTGCCTTTGGGGGATGCTCGCAACCCAATCTCGGATCCGATGGAAGTCTTTTCCCTGTGCTTAAGGCACTTGGCTACCACATTGTCCCGCTGCGTCCTGGCCTATGCCCACTTCGCTGCAGCGATGTTCCTAGGAGTCTCAGCGGCGTCCGCCACGCGGCCAAAATCTCTTTGGTAGGGGAGAAGACACTTTATGAGGAAAACGGTGAGATTCTCTTTAAAAAAGATGGTGTCTCGGGCATCTGCATCATGAATGCGTCGCTGTTTTTTAAGCCCGGAACCTCCTTGGTCGTGGATTTCTTCCCGGACCGTAACGAGGGGGAACTTTCATCTACCTTGGAGCGCTCATTGCATTATAACGGCGACGATTTCTTGCTCCCGATTCTGGAAAAGCCGTTGATGGAATTCTTCCTGAAAAAGGGAGAAAACGCCGCAAAAACACACTCAATTTCTGAAAAAGCACGTTATTATTCCCATTTATTGAAACATACCGTATTTCATCCTTCCGGCTTATATCCATTCGAGGAATCACAGGTCAGTTGTGGAGGCGTTAGCCTCGACGACGTGGACGAGCATCTTCGTAGCAAAGTGGATTCGCGCCATTATTTTGTCGGCGAATGCCTGGACGTCCATGGGCTTTGCGGTGGTCACAATCTGGGCTTTGCTCTTCTTTCCGCGCTTGTTGCATCGGGGGAGTTAGCATGAAATACGTCGCCGATCAAATCTTTGTGACGCCGGATGAAACGCCTACTTCCATCCGCAAGAAAGTCGCCCAGCGCCTCGGCGTCAGCCCCTCGAGTTTAAGGGTTACGATTTTGTCGCGGCAATGGAGAAGAGGCATAACCGAAGGGTGCATCGAACTCACCGTCGAAGCGGAAACCAATGAATTCATCCATAACACCACCTTCTTTCCACCCGATTTAGAACTAGCAAAATGGGAGCCGACGACCTTGCCCCGCCGCCCCGTTGTTGTCGGGTTTGGCTTGCGTGGCGTTCTTACCGCCTATCTTTTAGCGCGGCTTGGCTTAAAGCCCATCGTTGTCGAAAAAGGGAAGCCCCTCGCGGAGAGGGATACCAAAACCCATGATCATTCTTTTAATTATGCCGAGGGCGAAGGCGGCGCATCTGTGTTTACGGGCATGATGCTCTCGTTAAAAGATCTCAACCCGACTTTCCGTGCCTTTTTGGCGGAGGAGGGAATACGTTTCGAAGACAAAGACGCCTTCCAATATCTCCCCCCAGCGTTTTTAAAGTCCTTGGTCGCCAAGTTGCATACACTTATTGAGATACGTGGGGGCGAGATCTTTTTTGAGACCACCTGCATCGGCGTGAAGAGCATGTTCAGCAAAATGCGTGGGGTCATCGTGGAGCAGAACGGCCAAAAGAAACTTATTCGCACGGGCCACGTTATTTTCTGTGACGGCTCAAACGATGACGAGGCATATCTTGGCTGCAGCGTGGAATCTTCAACGAAACTCTTCAACCAGTTTGTCTATGGAAAGGCGGTCGCGGATTCGAAATTACCCGTCTATTATGCCGAATCCACTTTAAGGCTCAAAAGTGGTAGGGCAGGACTACTCCATACCGGTCTCATCAAACCTACTTTGATGGATTTCTATGGCCACGAACATGTTTTGGGCCAAACCTATGAATTCTCGGGAAAGGGCAAAAATGCCGTGAGCTATGTCGGCGTGTCCGTGACATTAAACGAAGCGAAAACCTTGATGCGCGAAGGATATGACAGTTCCAAGCCTTTCGTCATCCCGTATTCCACCATCACGGACTTCTTCTTCCATAAGGACCCTTTGAGACTCGGCACGGTCAAGCCATACCGCGTATCGGATATCACTTTAACCTCTATGAACCGACTCCTCGGGAACAAGCTTTCACCCGAAATTGAAAAAGCGCTGCAACAATTTGGCAAGGCATTCCCGTACCTATTGGAAGAAGACGCGCTGGTTGGCGGAATGATTATATTGCGTGGCAAAAAAGACGCAGAAAAAGCAAATATCTCTGCAAAAGAGCAATATTTTGTTGCTGTTCCTGCTCGAAAGTCCTTGGATTTTTCTGCCGTTTCTTCCGCCTGCTACCAGTGCGTGAGCATCTTCGCGCACCCGTGCAAAACACATTGACACTCTATCAAAGATAGACTTTAATATTGGGGCTGCTTTTTCGCATAACCGCGACAGAAGCAAGATAGTGAGGTAAGTTATGAAATACTCTTCCACCACTCGTTTGATTAATGTCATTGTGCTGGCCGTCCTTGCTTTTGGTTTTGGATTCCTTGGCATTTACTTTGGCATTCTCGCAACTCCGTACCTTCTCACCGGCGTTGATGGTCCCTTAGGCGTTAGCTTCTCGAACGTAAGCTGGGGCTTATTCGGAATGCTCGGCGTGTTTGGCCTTGCTGGGCTCTTCGTCAGCGCAAACGGTTTGGTCCAAGCGATCCTTTCCGTCATCCGCGGCAATGACGATGCCCCGGTTCGTAGAAGCTTCAGCAGCTACGTTGCCATCGGCTACCTCATCGCCTTCTTCTTCCTCGTCAACGCGGTTTGGCTCTATCGCCTTACCTCCACCAACATCGGCTATGACGATATCGCCTTCGTGATCATCGTCTACGTCATCCTCTTCCTCATCGCGATCATTGTCAGCAACATCCCCTTACTTCGTATGTATGGTGAAGGCGAAGAATTCAACAAGATCATGAAAGTGATCACCGGTCCGATCGTCGCGACCTCTGCTGCCTTAGTCCTCGTCTATGGCATCTCCTATCTCGTCCTTGCTGGCGCAGGCGATGTCTATGCCCGCGGCACCTTCCTCCGCATCCTTGGCGTTCCTTCCCTTATCTTCATCGGCGCCTTAGTCCTCTCTTGCCTTGCCTTCCTTGGCTACCAGAGAGCGGATAAGGCCAATGTCGTCCGCAAAGGCAACGGCCTCCTCTTCGAGGGCTCCTTGCTCGCCTTAGGCGCTGCCGTTATTGTCGCCGGCGTCTTCGAGTATCTTAACGAAGCCCCCAAAGCCAAAGCCCAGGTTTCCCTCGTGGCCAAGACCGTTCCGAACTACAACGGCAACTACATGGAGTTCTCTGTGATGAGCTGGATCTTCGGCGGCATCATCGTGCTCCTCGCTCTTGCCTTGATTGTCTCCACTCTTAAAGGCAAAAACGAAAAGAAGTAATCCTTCCTCGACATCTTAAAAACCCGGCCAATCAGTGCGCCGGGTTTTTTGCTGCCTTATTTGATGTGTTGTTCGTCGTAGTTTTCATCGACAACGATGTATTCGTCATAAAGGTCGATGATATCCGATCCTACTTCTTCATACTCGTCACGGAGCTTGTACATTGCTTCGTCACAGACGACGCGGCTATGCTCGCGCATCTTGTTTTGCTTCATGCAGATTTCGAAGGGAATCTTGAAGACAACGAGAACGTGATGATCGAATCCTGGCGTCGCTTCGCGGTAGTAGTGGCGGAAGCGGTTCTGCAGATTCGTCGCATCCGCAATCACGGTG
>JAFVCC010000140.1 GCA_017479485.1 Bacilli bacterium | reverse complement strand
CTCTCCCATCGCTTCATAGGTTTCGTTATCGAGGGCTTCGTTTTCGATGTAGGGGGAAAGATGCTCGTCGGCTTCGAGGAAGTTCGTGCGGTCTTTCTTGCTGACCTTCGTGGTCGCGAAAAGGAGATAGAAGAGCACCCCGAATAAAGGGAGGGCCAAACCCAATAAGAGCCATGGGATCTTGTATTCGGGGTTCTCGTCGCGGTTGACGAGGACTAGGACCACCAGAATGCCGATGACCCATGAGGCAATCTGGAAGATATAGAAGTATTCGTTTAAGAAGGCGATGAGCAAAGCGATGAGGGCGATTTGGACCAAAAGCAAAAGCGCCGACACGCTCCACTTCGAAAAGATGATGCGTAGGATTTTCATAGATTTCCTCCGGCAAAGATTGTAACGCAGTTTCTTTTTTCTCCATAGGAGGGATTTCGCAAGGGTCTTGGGAGCAAACGGCTTGGTAAAGCGTTTCATTCTGCCTAAAGATGGACCGATGATCGGTTTTGTTAGGCCTTCAAGGCAAAATTGGCTTTTTATCGATAAAAAATCGATGAGACCATCTTGCGTGAGCCAAGACGAAAATGCCAAAACCCATGTGGGTTATGACAAATAAGAATGGCTTAAATGCGAAGCCTAAAAGGCCTTGGCACGATTCCCCTTATGTCCACGCAAGGCTAAATCGACCACGAATTGGAATAGCTCTCAATCTGTTGCTCAACGAGTTTTTCCAACGTTAAGGAAGATAGGTAGGCATCGAGCTCTGCGTCGATCCGCGTTAAGGCCTCGTCTAAAGGGAAGACGCCGCTAGAGGAGGGAGCAAAAAGCGACTCAGTGAGGGAGAGGATGTCTTTCAGCGAGATGTCCTTCGCCTCCTTGCCTAAGCGATAGCCGCCCTGGTTGCCGCCTTTCACGAGCAACAAACCGGAATTCTTATATAAAGGAACGATCTGCTCGAGGAATTTCTTCGAGAGATCCTTCCTTTTGGCCACGTCAACGAGGGAAACGTAGCCTTCTGCTTCATGTTCGCCTAGATCCAGGAAGAGTTGGACCGCGGCGATGCCTTTCGCGGATATCTTCATGCGCATCGCTCCTATTGACTGAAGTATAGCGCGATGGTATCATCTTGTAAACCTACCAAACTGATAGGTTTAGTATATTTGGAGAAATTCAACATGAAAGTTTACGACCGAATCCTCGATACCGTCGGGCATACGCCGCTCGTTCGTCTGCACCATATCGAAGAGAAATACGATTTGAAAGCCACCCTTCTCGCCAAAGTGGAGTCCTTTAACCCCGCCGGCAGCGTCAAAGACCGCATCGCTAAGGCCATGATCGAAGACGCCGAGAAGAAAGGCCTCATCAACAAGGACACCGTCATCGTCGAGCCCACCAGTGGAAATACGGGCATCGGTCTTTCGATGGTGGCCGCGAGCAAAGGCATGCGCATCATCCTCACCATGCCCGAGACCATGTCGGTGGAACGCTGCAACTTGCTTAAAGCCTATGGGGCGGAACTCGTCCTCACCGAAGGGGCCAAAGGCATGAAAGGCGCGATTGCCAAAGCCGAGGAACTCGCGAAAGAGATTCCCAACTCCTTCATCCCCTCGCAGTTTGAAAACCCCGCCAACCCCGAGGCCCACTACCGCTCCACGGGACCCGAGATCTATGAAGATAGCGAAGGTACCGTCGACATCTTCATCGCGGGCGTTGGCACCGGAGGCACCCTCTCGGGGACGGGCAAATACCTCAAAGAAAAGAAACCGAGCGTCAAAGTCATCGCCGTCGAGCCGGAGACTTCCCCCGTCTTATCTAAAGGCGTCGCTGGTCCCCATAAGATCCAAGGCATCGGCGCGGGATTTGTTCCCAATACCCTCGATACCTCCATCTATGACGAAATCCTTCCGATCTCCAACGAAGAAGCCTTTGAGAAAGGCCGTCTATCCGCCCGAAGCGAAGGGCTACTCATCGGCATCTCTTCTGGCGCCGCGCTAGCCGCCGCAATCAAAATTGCCTCGCGGAAAGAAAACGAAGGAAAGACCATCGTGGTCCTCTTCCCCGATACCGGCGAGCGTTACCTTTCCACCCCGATGTTCGCCGATTAAAGCAAAACCCAGGCAGGACGCGTTCCCGCCTTTTCTTTATTAACGCGCGCACATATAGATGGTTTGAAAAGTCATTTCCTCCACATTTTGAAAAATATGCGGGTTTTGCAAGGCTTTCTAGGCAGTAGCGGCAGGGACAGAACGTTCTTTCTTTCGCGTTTCGTGGCGTAAGGATAAAATAACGCCGTTATGAGCGTTTATCTATTGCGGCACGGCCAGACCGACTGGAACAAAAAAGGCATCGTTCAAGGGCGTTATGACGTCCCCTTAAACGATACGGGCAGGGAACAAGCTCGCGAAGCCAAGAAAATCCTCGATGAAGTTGATTTCATCGCTTGCTATGTCTCGCCGCTATGCAGGGCAAGAGAAACCGCCGCGATTGCATTGGAGGGAAGAGACGTTCCCTTCATCATTGAGAACCGCCTCGTGGAGATGGCCTATGGCCCCTATGAAGGAACCAACTGGAAGGCGGGAGATTATCAACATACCCGCCGGCGTTTGGCCTACCGTTATAAAGGTGGCGAAAGCTACCTCGACCTCGCCTACCGCGCCTTCTCCTTCTTGGAAGAGATCCGCGAAGTCGAGAAGAAAGGCAATGTCCTTCTTGTCTGCCATGGCGGCATCGCCCGCGTCATCAATTCCTATTTCATCGATGAGGTCGATAACGATGGCTTCATCGATAACATCTGCCCTAACGGCGGGATAAGGAAATACGAATATAGCGACCGATACATCGCCCCGGTGATGGAAATCCCCGACGAGTTGAAGTAAGTCGCCCAATAAGATGTAGGGGTCTCCCCTATTTTCTTTTGGGGAAAGAAAAAGCGGCAAACGCCGCGAGATGAATTAGAGCAAGGAATCAGTCGTAATCGAATAGACGCACCAAAAGGCCGAATTCGTTTTCGCTGACCACTCCATCCGCGCAGATGAAGCCCATGACGATGGTACAGGAATCTTCCTTGGCCTTGGGGCTAAGGTTATCGATGAGGTCGTTCATTTTGCGGACGAAGGATTGGCTCGCGCCGCCGTTGGTCAGCTTGTAGAAACGCTCGGGGTCGATCTTCGTCCCAAACGCATCCTGCCAAAAGCGGTGCTCCACTTCGCCGCAAAGCTGGTCCGCGGAAACGCCTAGGCGTGCCAAGAAGAGGGTGAACTTCGCGAATTCGTTGTCGCTAAAGCCATGGTCTTTGAAGATGAGGGCGAGGTCTTTGGCCGCCTCGCGGCAGATCTTCACCCGATGGGGATAAGAAAGCGAGGCGAGGGAATTCGCCGCGTCGCGTAAGCGTCGGATGCTGGCTTCGTCCATAGGGTTTCCTTTATGGGTTTTATTATACGCCTCTTCCTTTAACCAAGAGGAAAGGAAAAGCAAAACCGCGTAAAAAGACGATCGATTATCGACGAATTAGGGCAATATCCACCGCAAAACCCTATTCTTTTTCCTTTTTCGGCTTGCCATAGCCGTATTTCTTCGCGCCCATGGCGATAGCGATGAAGGCCATGATGAGGCCCAGAAAATTGCCAAAAGGCACCGCGAACCACAGCGCTTCCCCACCGAAAACATAATGGAGTAAGCATACCGAGGCGAGCTCGAAAATGCCAAGGCGAATGAAGGAGAGGGCGATGGAGGCGGGGCCGTTATTTAAGGCGGTGTAGAAGGCGCTAGAGAACATGTTCACCCCAAGGAAGAGGTAGATGATGCTATAGATGAAGAAGGCATGGGTGGTCAGGCGGAGTAACTCAGGGTCATATCCAGCAAAAGCATAACTTAAGGGTATGGCCAAAGATTCCGCTAAGGCGAATTGCACCCCACCGAAGATCAATAGCAAGATCAACGAGTCGCGGCAAAGGATGCGCAACCCCTCGTAATCTTTGGCTCCATAGGCATAAGAAATGCGCGGGGCGACGGAGGCGTTATAGCCGATGAACACCGCGGCGAAGATCATCCACACGTAGCAGATGATGCCATACGCCCCTACTCCATTCTCGCCATAATACTTCATCAAGAAGAAATTGAGGGCCATCGAGACGGCGGAGGCGCTGATGTTATTGACGAATTCGCCAAGGCCATTGCTCACCATCTTGCCG
>JAFVCC010000139.1 GCA_017479485.1 Bacilli bacterium | reverse complement strand
TGAAGAGGTTGCGATGACCATCTCCATCGCCTTACGTTTTATTCCGACTCTTCTTGAAGATGCGCTTCGCGTTATGCGCGCCCAATCGAGCCGTGGCGTGGATTTTGCTCATGGCAATCTTTGGAAGCGCATTACGGGTCTCACCTCATTGATCATTCCGCTTTTTGTCAGCAGCTTCATCCGCAGCGAGGAACTTGCCAACGCGATGGAGTGCCGTTGCTATGACCCCCGCGAAAAGCGCACCCGTTACCGTAAACTCCATTTCCGCATCACGGATTTGTTCTTGTTTTTGCTGGTCGCCTCTATTGCTGCAGGAGTGATTACCATTTCCGTCATGAATCTTGATTTCTTCGCTATGATGGGGATTTCGGCGTTATGAAATACCTCGCTATAGTCGCCTATTCAGGCGAAGACTACTATGGCTTTCAACGCCAAAATGGCAAGCGCTCCGTCCAAGGTGAACTAGAAAAACAGCTTTCCTTTTTGCTGGGAAGCCCGACGATAATCAAAGGCGCAGGGCGCACTGACGCTGGGGTCCACGCCAAGGGACAAACCTTCTCCTTCTCGGGCACGATTGAAAACATCGATTCCTTCCTTCATGCCCTAAACCGTCTTTTGCCTGAAGATATTTTCGTTCGTTCAATCCAGGTGGTAGATGAGGGTTTTGATGCCCGCCATTCCTGCATTGGGAAGATTTATCAATACCAGTTTACCGTGAACGACCGCGACCCTTTACGTAGCAAGAAAATCGCGCAGATTCGCCGCGATGATTTCCAATTCGAGGCGTTTTTGCGGGGATTATCCGTTTTTTCGGGGACGCACAACTTCCAGAACTTTACAACGAAGCCCGAAGATAAAGACGGTTTCATTCGTCATGTGGAAATTCTTGATGCCCATACCGAAGAGGAGGGCAACCTAGTCTCGGTTACGCTAAAGGCGGATGGCTTCATGCGTTACCAAATCCGCTTGATGATCGGCGCAGCAATACGCGTTGGTACCTCGCGGCTTAGCGTGGAAGAGGTTGCTGCGCGGTTAAACCAAAGCGAGCGCAACATCATGTCTTATAAAGCTCCTGCTGAGGGGCTATGCCTTCTTGAGGTCTTATATCCTCGCTAGGGAAAAAGCGCTTTTATGCACGCCTATGCCGCGGGTATATAAATTCGGGGTTTTTGTGTCCGCGCCTCAGTGGTATATTAATCGCCGAAAACGGAGTTTTTTATGGGAAGACATTTTGAAGTACGTGCCGCTGCAATGGCAGCGACCGCCAAAGCCAAATCGGCAATCTACATGCGCGCCTCCAGGGAAATCTATGCCGCCGCGAAATCCGGTGAGCCCGATCCCAATTCCAACCTCGCCTTGCGCGCCGCGATTGAAAAATATCGCAAACAGTGCCCCAAAGACGTCATCGACAGGGCTATTGAAAAGGCGAAAGGCGGCGATGCTGTCGCCTACATCCAAGGACGTTATGAATTGCTTGGCCCGAGCGGATCCAACATCGTCGTCGATACTCTTACCGACAACGTCAACCGCGCTCTTGTCACCGTCCGTACCATCTGCACCCGCAAGGGAGCGAAGATGGCTTCGGTCGCTTACAACTTCGAGACCCTTGGTGCCTTGAACTTCAAATACGCCAACCGCGACGAAGTTGAGGAAACCTTGATCCTCGGCGACGTGGACGTCCAAAGCGTGGAAGACATCGGCGATGGCAACATCGAAGTGCATGTCGCTCCTGGCGCCCTCGAAGATGCAAAGAAAGCCCTCGGTGACCTCGGCGTGACCGACTTCGATCGCTGCGAAATCACCTTGATCCCGAACGAATGGGTCACCGTTGCGGACGACGACCTCCCGAAGATCAAAGCGATGCTTGAAGAACTCAACGAAGAAGAAGACGTCCAAAACGTCTATACCAACGTTGAGAACCTCTAATAGAGTTTCTGCATCAGCGATAATTCCCCCTCAACATGGAAAGCTTCCGCATATTGGCGAAGCTTCTCCGCGTAGGGGGATTTTTCTTTGCCTTTGAGCCAGATGGACAAGAACTCTTCTTTCGTGAAGGAGTCCTTATGACGCAGCACGTCGATTAACGTTCTTTCGATGTCGTAGCAGTTAACCAGGTTCCCGGTAGGGGTAACCACGTAGCTAAACCCCAAAGAATATTCCTTCGCGCCCGCGTGGCGAGAAGACGCGCCTTCGATTCCTGAAGTGAAATAGTTCATGGGGAGATTGACTTCCATTACGGGCGTGTCCGTAAGTCCATGTAGATATAGCGCGCTCGCGCGAGCGAAAACGGCTTTATGATAACGGAATGCCAGCTCGTAAAAAGGGTCTTTAGCCGCACCCCGACGAAGATAAAGCCCCTTAGAAACTTTCTGAAAAAGACCCTCTTCCTCCGCCATGCATAAATAGGTTTGAGCAACCCCGAAATTCCGCGCTTCAGCGACTGAAACGTATCCATCGTTTTGCTCGGCAAGTTCGAATAAAAGCTCGGTTTTCTTTTTATCCATACACTTAATATATCAAAACTATGTTTAAACGAAAACGAAAGAAGCAAAATGTCTTTGACATAGCTCTTGCGTATCGACATAATTTGCCTCGGCGCTTCCGCTTGGAAGCCAATAGTAAAAGAAAGGAACATCACCATGCAGCGTCAAACCACGTTGGCAAAGAACGAAACGATCAACCGTAACTGGTATGTCGTCGATGCCACCGATATCCCTCTTGGCCGCCTCGCTTCGAAAGTCGCGGTCATCCTCATGGGCAAGAACAAGCCCACCTACACCCCGAACGTTGACTGCGGCGATAATGTCATCATCATCAATGCCCGCAAAGTCAAACTCACCGGTAACCACCCCAAGACCAAAAAGAACTACTATAACGTCTCTGGTTACAACGGTGGCCTCCGTACCCGCACCTCCGGCGTCATGCTTGAGGAATACCCGATCGAATTGGTCGAGCGCGCGGTCTGGGGCATGGTCCCCAAGGGACGCCTTGGCCGTCAGATGGTCAAGAAGCTCTACGTCTATGAAGGCGCCGAGCACAAACACCAGGCCCAGAACCCCGTGGTTCTCGACCTCAGCAAATAAGGAGATAAACCATGGCTAAAGGAACCCAATATTACGGAACCGGCAGGAGGAAATCCTCCGTTGCTCGCGTCTACATCGTCTCGGGCAAAGGCAACATCACCGTCAACGGCCGCGATGTGAAGGAATACTTCCCCTTCGAAACCCTTCTCCTCAACCTCAAGCAGCCCCTCAGCCTTCTTAGCGCTGAAGACCGCTATGACGTCATCGCCTATGTCAACGGCGGTGGCTTCACCGGCCAAGCCGAGGCCATCCGCCTTGGCATTGCCCGCGCGCTTCTTGAAGCTGGCGAAGATCGTGGCACCCTCAAGACCCACGGCATGCTCACCCGCAATGCCCGTGCCAAAGAGCGTAAGAAATACGGTCTCAAAGCCGCTCGTCGCGCTCCGCAGTTCTCCAAGCGTTAATCGCTTCCTGACTGTTTATCAAAACCTGGAATCGTCACGGTTCCAGGTTTTTTGGTTCACGGGACAATAAGATTAGACAAGAAGCCGCAACAAGCATAGACTTCTTCTATAAAAGAGAGAGCATCCTCACTAATCCAAACAGGTTTTTCTATGAAAGATTTCAACATGTTCCATGAAAAAGTCGCCGCCGATGAAGGGCTGCAGGGTATTTTCGAAACCGATGCAGAACTTTCGGGAGAAATTGCATGTGACTTAAAAACGGAAATCGATGCTCTTAAGGATAAGCTGGACGCATTGAAGCTGGCCTACCGCGTATATCACGGCTTTGAAAAAGCGGGCCTCCAAAGCAAAGAGGAAATCGCCCAAGCCATGTATGCCGAGGCCATGAAGGAAACGAAGAAAAAGAAATCCGAATACGTCGCGCCCATGCTCTCGGAGGCGGCGAAGCTCGGTTATACGCCGGCTTTGCTGGAATATGCTCGCGCCCTCGTATATGCCGATTATGGACTAGAACGCGACGTGGAACGTGGATTGAAGCTCCTCCGCGAAGAAGCGGAAAACGGATCTTCTGACGCCTGCTACCTTTTCGTTACAATCCATAAAGACTATCCCCAATATGTCGGACCCGATATCGCTTACGAGATGTGCGCCCGCGCTGCTGCGAGCGGCCACCCGAAGGCCATCAAGCGCCTCAAGAAGCCGTTTGAAATGTCACAGGAGACCCAATCTCTAATTGCCCGTGCCCAGAAAGGGGAGAAGGGCGTGAATTTCGCTTTGTCCCTTCGCGGCGACTTGACGATCGATGACCGTGAGAAGCATTTCCGCCTCGCGTTAGAGGAAGGGGACCAAGCCGCAGAATATGAGATGGGCAAAATCATGCGCGATTCCGGCAATACCGAAGAAGCCGTACGTTATCTGCAACGCGCCGTTGACCATGGCAATGCTCTAGCCTGCTTCACCCTTGCCCGCGTCATACTCAACGGGAAGCCACACTTCTACCACGGAGACGGAACTCCAGACCGTAATGACGCCGACTACCAAAAGGAATTTGAACTGATGTCCCGTGCGGCGGAACTTGGCGACTATCGCGGCCTATGCATTATGGGCCGAGCCTATGTGCGCGGCTATATGGTCGATAAGGATTACGATAAAGCCCGCGAATATTTGCAGAAAGCCTTCGATATGGGCGAACGTCTCTCCGCCCCGCGGCTCATCGCGGAAACCTACCGCTACACCGATGCGCCAGGCACAGCAGAAAAAGCGGTGGAGTATTACAAGATGTCCGCCGATGCCGGGAACCGTTCCGCGATGCTTGGCTTGATGGATATCTACGAAGACGGCTTACGCGAGGTGGCGAAGGATTCTTCTAAAGCCGCTTATTACCGCTATCTTGCCGAAGATCATTTCTGATTTAAATTTGTAAATTTTCCTGCAAAACGGGCCTATTTTAGAAAATATGGCTCGTTTTTTCTCGTCTTTCCTTGACATAATTCGGAGGATTTTGCTAATGCCGGCAAAGGTGAGATTTTGCTGGAGAACAAAACTATCAATTTCCTCTTGCAGTAGCGGAAACACAGGGGTATATTATTTGGGCACTGCGGTGCAATGGGCCTTTAGCTCAGTTGGTTAGAGCGTCCGCTTGATAAGCGGGAGGTCGTAGGTTCAAGTCCTACAAGGCCCACCAAAATTTGTGAACCGGTGCCGATGAGCAATCATCGGATGGTATAACCCCTCGTTATATAGAACGAGCTGGGAATAATGAGAATGTGGGAGTCGGGCCCACGTTTTTCTTATGTTCTGGCTTTACGCGAAGTCATACCTATGCCTTAACTCTTCCTCTATACTTTTAGCGTTAGGAGCAGGGACATGATCGAATACATCGAGAATCAGCATCTGAAGGTTGGAGTACATCTCCATGGAGGCTCGCTCGCCTCAATTTACGATAAGGAAACCAACGAGGAACTCTTATACCAGCCAAAGCCAGATTCCTGGCAGGGCCAGGATATTGCGATTTTCCCGTTTATTGCTCGCCTCAAAGATAAGGTCTATTCCCATCATGGGGAGACTTACTCTTTGCGGAACCATGGGCTCGCCCGTTATTACGACTTTGTGGTGATAACTAAGGACGCAGAACGTCTCCGTCTACGGTTTAAAAGCAACGAGGACACCCTAAAGGAATATCCCTTTAGCTTCTCCTTTGATGTGGAATATTCCCTCAAGGGGAAGTCGCTTCGCATCGCTTACCACGTGGACAATACTGGCGCAGAAACGATGCCCTTTGGCCTTGGCGCCCATCCGGCCTTTCAGCTTGACTGCGTCGATAATAACGGGGAATGGATCCTTAATGGGAACCAGATCCTTTTTGACCGTCCATTAAGCCTTCAGCAGGTAATGTTTGAGGAGACGGGGTCGTTTATCGTCGGGGAGCGTCCGTATGGCACCACGGATCATATCGAGCTTTCCCGCGATCTATTCCGCCGTTACCAAACCGTCGCGTTTAAGGCGGAGGGCATCGATCACGCGACACTAAAACGCAAAAATGGTCGCCAAATCCGCTTCGATTTTCCCAATATTCGTTATTTCATTCTCTGGACTTTCCCCAACAACGGGGATTTCGTCGCGGTTGAGCCATGGATGTCCCTGCCCGATTTCCTTGATGCCCCAAAGGAAATAATGGAGAAGAAAACCTTGGTCCATCTCGAGCCAGGGCAAGGGTGTGACTTCGCTTATTCGCTAAGCATTTAGAACACGTATAGATAGATGCCAACCCACATCAGAATCGACGCGGTCAATACGACGATGTGCCAGATGAAGTGGGCGACCGGTTTATGCCGAAGCGCGGCGAATGGAATCATCCCTAACGTATAGGCGACGCCGCCAGAGATAATCCAAAGGAACAACGGAAGGTCTTGTTGAATCCAGGTCGGAATGAACATGACCGCGCTCCAGCCGATGGCGAAATACAGGGCAAAGTGCAGCCAGCGAAGCCTGCCTGGCCCGAATACGCCGACGAACGTAATTCCCGTCACGATTAATGCCCACTGGAGCACGAATAGGGCGACGCCCCATTCTAGCCCCCACATGCTGCGGGGCATATAGATGAGATATAGCGGAGCGAAGGTTCCGCCGATAGCGAGGTAAATCGAAGAATAGTCAAAGCGACGGAAAATCCGTTTTACCGTCGAGCCACCACGGAAACTATGATAGAGACAAGAGAAGAGCATCTGCAGCGTGAAACAGGTGCCATAAACGATCGCCGCGGTAAGGGAAAGACCGTCCTTGGCTTTCAAAATCATCAAGACCAAGCAGGCGATGCCAATAAGCGCGCCGATGCCATGGGTGACGGCGTTGCCAATCTCCTCTAGAAGATTACGCTTCGGCGGCTCGTTCATCTTGCGGTGGAGTTTCTTCGCCTCCACTTTGCGGCGGTATTTTTCCGCCTTTAACGGCGTCTCAACTTCGAGGCGGCGGATTTTATATTCATCGCGCAGATCTTCGAGTTCCTGCTTCCGACGGTCCTTGATTTCGAACTTCTTCCGGATATAGTCCAAAGCGAGGTCATCGTACTTCTTTTGAAGCTCTCGGAATTGCTTTTCGTCCATTGTCTCGCCAGGCATGCTTTTATCCTCGGGTGGATTATACTCATAGATTCTCTCCACGCGAGCGTTTTGCTCTTAAAAATCGAAATAACCCTGCAAAAGGCGTGTGAAAATATGAAAAAGGCGACCGTATGGATCGCCTTGAGCAGGGATAAATTTAGAAATGGAATGAGGCGTCGCCAAAGTCGCTATGGACGGAGAAGGAGAACTCTTTTTCGTTTTCGACGCGGAAGATGGCGATGGCTTCGCCTTGATAGGTGCGTGCCTCATTTCCTAAATAGCTTTCAGCGTGATAGGGGTTACCGTTACCAATGCCAATCAACTTGCCGCCTTGGATATCCGAAACCGTGAGCATCGATTTGAGATAGGGGCGGATGACGCCATTTTCGTCGCCGAGCTTCATGCGAACATAGAGGAGGCGATCGGCAGGGGTTGGCGCCTTGGTCTCGGGATGAAGGGTCAGGTGGTTCCCTTGCTTGCCTGAGCGTAGGACGATTGAGGCAACTTCTTCGCCACTCCGGTAAGAGACGGCTTTTAACTCTCCTGGCTGATAAGGGAAGGAAATCTTCGTCGTGCCCGATTTACGCGCCTTGGTTTTCTTGATTAACTTGCCATTGAGGTACAAGGCAACGGCTTCATCTTTGGAATAGATTTCCGCGGTCGCCTTCTTTCCTTCTTGGCCTGGGAAGTCATAGTAGGGCATGGCCATGGAATATTTCCAGGCGCTTTGGGAGTGCTTAAGTTCCGCTTCTTTCGGCGCGACAACGGCGAGTTCGATCGGCTTCACGCCGTAGATAAC
>JAFVCC010000138.1 GCA_017479485.1 Bacilli bacterium | reverse complement strand
TAGATGGAGTATATTTCCGGATTAACGGGGTTAGACTGTTCGCTTTGCTCCTTTGAACCTGCAGGAGTAGTGGGTTCAGTCTGGCTCTGCTCCTGCGGGCTTGCGGGAGTAGCAGGGGATGGCTCTCCCCCTCCGCAGGAAGCAAGGGACAGCGTTAAGGCGGCAAGCGCCGTAAACAAAAGCTTTTTCTTCATGGTAATACCTCGACTAACTGAACCTAGTTTAGCCGAGCGAAATTGCAGTGTGCAAGACCTTTTTCAAAAGGCAAATTTGCCCAAAAAAGCCCGATGGTATCAGCGTTTGAAACTATTGAAGCCATGGGTCAATGAGTGGTCCATGAGCTAGGGCAAAGATCGAATCAATGCGTCGAGGAGAGTGAACGAGAAAGGGGCCGCTTTGTACACGACCCCCCTTCGCTTATACGAATCCGAGACGATGCTTCTCTAGGCGTTCTCCCATGCCGTGGGTGCGCCGTTGATATAGTGCCAGTAGTTACCCGCTTGGGAAGGTGTTGCTTCGGAGTAAAAATATAAGAATTGACTCAGGAAGTAGCTGTCTTCAATGATATTGACTGCGGCCCAGTCGGAACTCGATCCTTTATAGAAGATGTGTATAAGACTCCACTCAGAGATAATCTCACCGTCGCGGAGATAAGTGTGGGTACAGCCATTAAATATGTCGCGGCCTATGGAGGCGATGCTGCTGGGCATCACAATAGAGACTAGTGATGTACAGCCATGAAAAGCCCGTGCATCGATGGAGGCCACGCCTTCGGAAATCACGACGCTCTTCACTTTGGAGCCATCAAAGCCTTGCTCCATGATTCCGGTGACCTTTTTCCCTTTATAGGTTGAGGGAATCTCGATGTGCGAAAGTAACTTAGATTCCCCCTGGGCAACGAGATAGGTACCCTCGTCGGTTGGATAAAAAGCGAGCGACTGAGGGTTGTCTTGATCAATTGCTGGCTCTCCCCCTCCGCAGGAAACAAGGGACAGCGTTAAGGCGGCAAGCGCCGTAAACAAAAGCTTTTTCTTCATGGTAATTCCTCGACTAACTGAACCTAGTTTAACCGAGTGAAATTGCCACGCGCAAGACCTATTTTGAAAGGCTAATTTGCCCAAAAAAGCCCGATGGTATCAGCTTTTGAAACTATAAAGGCTGAGAAAAAAGAAATGGATCAATTCCATGAAATACGAGGTGCTTTGGGCGCTGGAAGAAGCATGCGATTCGGACCTAGATTGTTCTTAGTTTTAGACGTATGCGGATTGGCTCAATGAGTTTCAAATCTTGAAAGAAGAACGAGATAAGATTTTGAAAAAGAGGTATCTCCATGAGGAACAAATTATTCATCTTTTTACCCGCGATTCTTCTTACTGCGTGCGGTGGCGGCCGCGCTTCGGTAAGGCCTTCGAATAACGCTTCATCAGCCGCTGGCGAATACGATTTGACCCCACCCAGTAATTCCTTCGATTACGGCGGGGTGAAAAAAGAAGACGTCGTACGTTACCTAGAAGATCACAATATGGGCGCTATCGGCAACGCCGCGGTATATGAAGAAACGGGCGATATGCAGCTCTCGTTCTATTATGTTGCCCGAGAGGATAGCTTTAATGTGGTGAATAAGACCGTCGCCAAGTCGGGCGGCGCCACACAAACGACGCTTTCGGGCGTCGCGTTCCAATGGGGCAATATCTATGAAGGAAGCTTCCTATGCACCATAGCCTACGTGAACGGCAGTTCCAACTATCAGGCTACCGTGGAATATACGGTTCTGTCCGACGCTTTCCAAGAATGCCCCAAATTAGGTTCCTACTATTCGGCGTCGGTTAACTATGGCACGTTTCCTACTGGCCTTCGCTCTAGCGTGAATAATATCGTGAGCACGCAATGGCTTGGGCTAAAGGTGGCCGTCGCTTACGCAGAGAAAATCTGCCAGCAGATCAAAGACGGTTGCCATTTATGGGGCTCCGTAATGCAGACTTCCTTTGAACAAGGAAGCGCGGGAGAGAAAGAGAAATTCTTGCAATACCTTCGCTCGAACGATGATTATGGCGATATTCGTTTCGGGCACAAAAAGAGTCGAAGAAGTGGAGGCTATGTTCATTTTTGGTATGACCCAACGGACGACTACTTTACCGTCAGAACGTACGGGACATCAAAAACGGACAATGACTTTAGCATCATCGCCTCATGGAGTTTCCGCTTCGGCAGCTTCATTCGCGGCAAACGAGAGTACTATGCCGAAAATCTCATCATTGATTTCGTTAATGGCTCGTCTTACAAGTACGTTCACTTCTCGGCGGATTTGATTATCCTAAGAAGCGGCCATACTTACCGAATCAACGAGCCCGTGGTCACCAGCGTCGACGACCCCTCGTGGGATTCCTCCTTTACAAAAGGTTTTGGCGACGAACTGAAAACCGACGCGGTGGAAATCATGGATTACCTTGAATCGGAATGGAACGCCGCAGGGATGACATTTAAACTTTGGTAATTGGATTGTCTCGTCAGTCACTCAGCATGGCGGGCTAAGTCCCACCATGCTGAGTATTTTTTGGGGAACCATTACGGCGCGGCTCCTAGTCTCTATCTCCTTGCCCAACATGCCCCGGTCCGCTTCATGTCCATTTGTTTGGAAAAGACCCCTCGCACGAATCTGGAAACCGCATTGGCCGACTTGCTTTTCAAAACGTTGGAGGCCAGGCGGGGATTCTTTTTCAAATTCGACGAGATCGTATTGCATTACGATAACGGGCAGAGGTTTCTCATCGGCGTCATCCTCAGCGCTTTTCGCTCCAAGTCCCTGAACGCGCGATAGGAAAAGACGCTTCAATCCGAGCACCCCTTTATGCAGGTTGCCGATCTCCTTGGAGAAATGGAACTGATTCGTCGCCATTGCGAGCTTAATCTCCTTATGAAAAGCGAAGTCTCTTTTTTCGGCGAAAAGAGGAAAATCAAAAAAGACTACCTTAAACCACTGGATTGGAAAGCCGTCTAGGCCGGAACTTTATCTCTGGTCAAAAAAGGTTTTCCCTTTTATGGCCTAATATGCGTTAAGCGCTCAAAGCAGTGCCCGCAGAGTATTTCATCGTTTCGAAAAGATTTGATGCAATCGAAGAAAAAGCTGTTTCTCTCCTTCTTCTGGCTTATCGTTGGCCTATGGATATCGGATGTTTATTTGTCTCTAAGCCATGTTGATAAATAATCATCATAGAATGATAATTGCTTTGCTGGAAGTGACGCCTATTTCCTTTTGAGTTTTCCAAAACTGCGGTGTGGAGTGCGGCGGAGACTTCTGTGCATATTCTGCACATATCTAATGGCCTAAAGCGCAACTCGCGGCAACTTGTATAAAAATTGTACATGTTCGAATCATACGCCGCGCCGAAGGAAAGGAGCCCCTATGGAAGAAAGGAAATACGACTTAATAGCCTTTACGGACAAGGGGCTTTGCTTCGATGTACGCGTCGATCCCGACGAGGATACGGTATGGCTCACCAAGGACCAAATGGCGATGCTTTTCGATCGCGACAGGTCCGTCATCTCGCGCCACATCTCGAACATTTTCAAGGAGAAGGAATTAAACGAAACGGCAACTCGTGCAAAAAATGCACAAGTTCAAATGGAGGGTGGCCGCGCCGTTACCAGAATCAGTGAGTTCTTTAATCTCGACGTCATCATCTCCGTGGGCTACCACGTCGGGGCGTCCTTCAACCACATGGGGAAAAGGGCGTCCGCCGTGATGAAGATGGAAGACGAGGCGACGATAAGGCAACTGAAGGAAAGGATCGATAATATATGAGCAAGACGCTTGCGGGGAAAATCAAAGCCATCCGAAAGCAGGAAGGCCTAAGCCAGGAGGGGATGGCCGAATCGCTAGGGTACACATCCAAGACCACGGTTTCCAAACTCGAGAGCGATTCCGTGGAGATGACCTTCGACCAGCTGAGCCGCCTCATCGGGGAATATGACCTGGACGCGGGAAGCCTCTTTCCGCTAGGCCGGATCGACGAAAGACTTCATAAGGGCTGCGCGATATGCGCCCGCATAAAATCCATCCAAGAGAAAAGGAACCCCCATTTCGTGAAGGAACTCAAAACCGGTTATGTCGTGGTAGGGGACCATTGCCGCTTCCCCGGCTATGCCGTTTTCATCTGCAAGTCCCACGTAAACGACCTCCACGAGCTCCCTTTTTTCAAGAGAACGCGTTTCCTTACCGAAATGTCTTTGGTGGAGGAAGCGGTCTACGAGGCCGATAAGCCCGACAAGATGAACGTCGAGATCCTCGGAAACGGGGACCCCCATCTCCATGTTCATTTCTTCCCGCGCTTTGCAGGGGATACGATGGAAAAAGGCCCGGTGTGGTGGGCCCCAAAGGAGGAGATGTTCTCCGAAGAATACCTGTTAAGGGGCAAGAAACTTTTAGATGCGGTGGAGAAACTCCGCTCTTCTTTGAATCGGGTCCTCTCGAAGCATTATTGGCTTTTGCCCGACCTCGATGACGATGAAAAGGAGGACGAAAGATACCTGCAACGTCTGAAACGGATGCTTGGCAAGCGCGTGGAAGTGAAGGTGGACCGCCCTTTGGGATCCGCCCACCCGTTGCACCCGGACATCGTCTATCCCGTGAATTATGGCCACATCGAGCCGATGCTCGCCCCAGACGGCGACTACCAGGACGCCTACGTCCTCGGCGTCAATAAGGCGGTGCCGTCCTTCTCTGGCGTCGTCATCGCCGTTATTCGGCGGCTGGACGATATCGAGGGCAAGCTCGTGGTGGCGCCCGAAGGCGTCGACTATAGCGATGATGAAATCCTCAAGGAAGTGGCGTTCCAGGAACAATATTTCGAGTCCGTAGTGCTGCGATAAGCAAAGCTTTTCGATGACTGGCGACCCGCATCGTGATTCCTGCGTTCCAAATTCACCTGATTGCGTCAATTAGATCCGGAACAGCAGACGTCTCTCCATACCACCTTTTCGGAGAAAAACGAGGTTGGTGGTTGAACATTACAAAGCCACCAATGCAGTTCGGAAGCACGATGACTATGTAGTGCTCCGATGTTGTTTCGTCCGGGGACGTCTCCGCCGATGTTTTCGCCATCGTCGAGGCATCGAAGCAAGATGCGGTGCGTTCTATCAATATCGCACTATTGCGGCGAAACCATCTCATCGGCAAGCGCATCGACGAGGAGATCCTCTCGACGAGAGCCAACGACTACGGGAAGTCAATTATCAAGAAGCTATCGGCGTTTTTGACCGAAAGATTCGGAAGCGGATTCGACGAATCGAATCTCTATTCGTTTGTGAAGTTCTATCGCTATTTCCCAAACATTTTCGACTCGCTGAGTCCAAAATCCTTTCTATCGTGGACCCATTATCGCGTATTGATCCGCGTCGATAGCGATGTGGCAAGGCCCTATTACGAAAAGGAGGCGCTTGCCTCTGGCTGGAGCGTCCGCGACCTGCAGCGGGCGATCCATAGCCAATACTACGAAAGACTGCTCTCCACCCAAAGCGGCAGCCTGCCTGCGCTGCCTCAGGGAATCGCTCCCTCCAAGGATCCGCTGGAGTACGTGAAGAACCCTTTCGTGGCGGAATTCCTCGGTTTGCCGAATCCGGAACGGCCCGACGAGACGGAACTCGAGCAGGCCATCATCGACCATTTGGCGCAGTTCCTGCTCGAAATGGGGAAGGGCTATGCCTTCGTCGCAAGGCAAAAGAGGATCCACACGGAGAAGAAGGACTACTACGTCGACCTCGTTTTCTACAATTACTTCCTTCGCTGCTTCGTGCTCGTCGACCTCAAGGCCAAGAAGATCGAACACCAGGACGTCGGGCAGATGGATATGTACGTCCGCATGTACGACGAGATGATCAAGGGCGCGGATGATAGTCCTACCCTCGGCATCCTTTTGTGCGCGGAGACCGACGAGGACATCGCCCGTTATAGCGTGCTTAAGGGAAACGAGCAGATCTTCGCGGCGAAATACAAAACATACATGCCGGACGAGACGGAACTTAGGAACGAGATTGAGCGCCAAAAGGCCATTTTCCTGCTGACGAGGAAAGACGAAAACGATTGAGCGCTGGCTTCGTAAACGATGAGGGGGCCTCCTTCCGCATAAAAAATGACTGTCGAAAACTGCGGAAGAGCCAGGGGAATGGGCGCGGTCCAAAAAACGTGTCGCCCTGCTCGATACCTCCCCGCATCGTGCTTCTAACTCATTTATAAAGAATCGATGGGCATTCGAGGCAAAGGAGCGATGTCATCTTGCTCCCTGCCTAGAAGAAATGTGAGGTAGCACGGCATAGTAAGGATGTCACCGATTTGCTCGATGTTATAGGAACCAATCTTAATCAGTTTGGTTGGGCCATAATGGGCAGGATCGCTCATGACGACCTTAGCGGACTTTGCGTTGCCGGTCTTCGTCTTCGCTTCGACGAGCGTCGCGTGCCCTTGATAAGAGAGGACATAATCGATTTCCAATTTGCTTGTGTACTTGTCAAGAAAAGTAGACCAATATCTCATTCCGCGACCGGATAAGCTTTATTTTGCTATCGATCTGCCTAACGCAAGCGCGACTTCGGCAGCGCTGACCTGGCGCCTTCTTTCCCTCTCCCCTCCTAGGTCGCCGGGGATCCAGGACTCTCCGAGGATGTCGCCGGCGAAGAAAAAGGTGTAGAACTCTACCCCGAGATGGTCCGCGATGGCTTCGAGGCCGCTGGACTCCATCTCGACGGACAAAACGCCGTCGCCTTTCATTCTTTCCCATTTGGCGATGGTTTCGTTATAGAAGGCGTCCGTGGTCCAATTTCTTCCGATGGCGATGGGCACGCCGAGGGACCTTAGGAAGGATTCGACATGGGTGTGGTTCTTGATTGGCATGTATTCTGAGGGTGGGGCGTAGTGGTAGCTGTAGCCTTCCTCGCGGTAGGATTCCGTTGGGACGATGTAATGGCCCTTGAGCGATTTATCGAGGACGCCGCAGGAGCCGAAGTAGATGAACTTGGTCACTCCCGAAATGTAGGCGACTTCCTGCAATAGGCCCCCGGCCATGGAGGAACCGATCAGCGACATGAAGAAAAGCACCTTGAAATCCGGAAGGTAATAGATGGTCAATGGGCCGTTCCCGGTAGCCATGAACTCGTGGTAGGTCTCGTGGCGGTATGTGGACAGCACATAGTCGAGGGCCTTCTTGGTAAAGCAGGCGACGGCGACGTCGGCGATTTTCCTTTCCTTTTTATAAAGCTTATCGGGCGAGACGATCGGGGTTCCGCCCTCTTCGTATGCGTCTAGTATCGACATCATTGATTCCCCCCGTTGATTTTGTCCTCGATTTCCGCCAAGACACAAAGAATCTCGTCAAAACTCGGTGCTCTTTTGTCGAAGATCATCTTTCCCATCTCTGCGTAGT
>JAFVCC010000137.1 GCA_017479485.1 Bacilli bacterium | reverse complement strand
AAGCGACATCTTGAAAACCGCCGACGTCCATGCGGATAACGGCGATACTCTCGTCGTCATTAACGGTGACGCAATCGGCATGAATAGCGATATTGCCATCGCCATCAAATACCAAGCCGGAAGCGAAACCAAAGAAGGCGGAATCGAAGCGCTGCATATCGACATGAATCTCGGCGGCAAAGACCTTAATGTCGCCTTAGATAACATCGCCCCAATGGAAAAAGAAGGCCGTTCTGCCACCGATTTCCAGAATTTCGAAAACGTAGAGTCCTTCCATGATATTGGCTTTGTTTCCGAACTCGCCGAATATGCTGTCGGTGCGTTAACCCTCGGCACGAGCGCGGCCGAAGATGAAAACGGCAACAAGATTGTTTCGGGCATCTCTTACTATGGCTTGCAAGGTGACCTCGCGGTTGCCATCGGGCCGCACACGTTGAAGTTAGGCTTATTCGACGCCTATGCTTCGGTAGAGGGCGCGGAAACCAAGATTTACGCCAACCTTGAAGGCCTCCCGGTAATCCGTGGCGTCAACGGCCCCGACTCCGACATCTACTTCCGCCCGAATGAAGGCGAAGGCGTTCGTAACGCAGAAATCTACTATTACGCCAACGGCATCGATCCCAAGGGTCAAGCCTTGCTCACCCGCGATTCGAGCTATGGCCGTGTCCGTAACGTCCGCGACGCCGTGAGGCTTGAAGGCGAGCAATTCACGGATGGACTCATCGGTTGGCTCGGCCGTTATAGCCTTGGCATCGTCGATCAGTTGCTTGATGGCGAGTCTTCTTCCGCCGCGCCAAAGGGCCGCATGGTTGCTCGGCGCGCCGGCATCCTCGGCAACGAAGCCCTCCGCATCGAAACAGTGCTCCACAAAATCCAGAAGACCACCCAGAATGGCATAGACACGTACACCATCTCCGTGGACCTGGGCGCTTTGCTTGGCATCCCCGTCCTTGGCGACGCGAGCGTCTCCTTGATGGGCCAAACCGTCCATAACGGCGACTCGACGTATAAAACGCTCACCGGCATCAACATCCATGCCGACGGGCGAGTCAAAGGTTCGAGCAATTCGTTAAAACTTGCTTCCGTCGACGTCGACCTCTATCTGAACAACATCGTTAACGGCGCGATGGTCAACGTGTGGGATCTTCCGCAAAACGCGGCCTATGCCGCCAACTTCGTCGGACAAGTTCCCGATACGGGCATCCTGAGCGAAGTGAGCAAAGGTCTCTTATACGACTTGCATGACCTTAGCTTCGCCAACCCGGACAGCAAGGAAACCGCCCTCTACGGTTATAATTACGTTGGTAAGTCCAGCGCTAAACCCGGCAACCATTACATTGGTCTTTAATTCCAAACGTCCCGCCACTGCTTACGCGGGACGTTTTTTTCTACCCCTTAAGGGGTAAAGCCGTTAGAATAGAGCCATGGAAAATCTCGCTTCGATCGTAGGGAAGAACCTTTCCACGCTACGCAAGGCCAAAGGGCTGACCCAGCAAGAGCTCGCCGCCGAAGTCCATTATTCGGATAAGTCGATCTCCAAATGGGAACTAGGATATGCCTTACCTAGCGTCGACGTGCTCAAAGACTTCGCGCTGTTTTACGGCGTGACCATCGATTATCTCGTTTCCGAACAAAGTGAGGAAGACCTGCAAAAAGTCGCCCAGGTGGAGGCGGAAGACGCCCGCATCCGCCGCATTAACCAGATCATCGTCATGGCAATGACGGTCACATTCGTTTTTCTCGTCGCCATCTGTGTCTTCTTCTCGGGCTACTACAACCCCTTTAATATCCGCCCCTCCGGAGAGCCTGCCCATAAGGGGCTTTGGGTCATCTTCGTGTGGATGGTTCCCGTGAGCCTACTTCTTTTAGCCTTCGAGACCTGGCATTACTACCATAGCCGTTTCATCGCCGTCATCTTCGCTTCTTCATTCATGTGGACGTTGCTTTTGTCTTTCTGCGTCCAATTCCAGTTTTACAACGAGCCTTCCGAAGTCATTTGGTATATTCTCGTCGTCGGCATCCCCATCCAAATCATCTTGATTTTATGGGGGAACTTCAGATCCAAAAAGAAAGTGAAACATTAAAAACTGCGCGGAACCCCCGCGCTTTTTTCATTCTACGAATCCGAGAATCTCTTTCCTTGAATCGGAAAGAGGCTCTTTATGCGCGCGTAAGTATAATGCGCGTGCAATGGAACAGGCGAAAAGAAGAGAAAAACTACATCGCTTCCTAAAGCTTCCCTCAGTGTTGCTCGGGTTGCTCTTTTCCTCTTGCTCTTTTGTCCGAACCGAAGCGATGGAGATTCAAGAAGAGGAGCATGTCGCCATGGCTACCCCTTCTTCGTTCGGGTTACAGGTGAAATCTGCAATCGACGAAGGTCTATCTCTCGACTTCACTGAAGCGAAAATCAATATTCCAGGCAAGGCTCCGGGAAGCGCAAACCTCATCTCCCTCGATGGCGCTTCCTTACAAATCAAGCTCGATGAATTGTCGCTTCACGGTTTAAACGCGAGGCTCGACGCGCCGATTGAATATAACGGGCTGAAACGGGAGCTTAGCATCGTCTTATCGCAAGACCAACTCTATTTCTCGCTCGACGCCAGCCAAGACGAGAATGCCAACTACGAATTTGCTTACAAAGCATCTCTTGATTCCTATGACCTTGGCGAAATCGATGAAACGACGCGAGGCATCTCCTATTACGAATATGGCCAGCTCGATTACGTGCTATCGGAAATCTTGATTGCCATGGGTATCGATTCCTTTTCGCTATCCCCTTCTGGTATGGGGAGCAAAATCCTTTTCGATTGGGATCAAATTCTCGACTCCCTCGAAGACTTAGAAGAAATCGATAACCACCGCTTCTTATGGAACCTTCCCGTGGGAGAAGAGGTTTTCCCGATTGGCCTCGTCCACGAAGGGGACTATGTCTTCTCGGGTGTGGAATTCCCCTTGCAAACCCATCCAAACGACTGGGCATCCCTTCGCTCGGGAACGCAAATCCGACTGAAATGCACCGTAAAAAGCGCCTCTTTTGACAATATTCTCCCTCACGAGGAGAGCGATTATATCTCCTTGGCCGATTCTCTTGGCCTATGGAAAAGGCTCGCAAGTTTTGCTTCGAAGAAGTCCTTTGGAGTCGATGTTTCCTTCGTTCTCTCTCATGGCGAAGACGAGGTTCTTGGAGACGAATCACATTTCGCTCACGCTGCAGTAAACGAGGAGTGTGCGCTAAGCTTAAGCGCGGATTGTGATTTCCGCGATGGGCTTCTTGGGGCTGCCCACATCGAGGCATCCATGAGTCAAAGCGGAGGCGAAAGCAAATCGTTATTGCTCCACACTGAGGAGGGGATTCACGAGGATGGGATCGATTTCTTCCTAAACGTTAACGATATCTTGAAAGTCCAAACGAATTCACTTATCGCCAGCGCCCTATATGAATCCTTGATCGACGCTTTATCCGACCCCACCATACAAAATGATTCCATCCGTGAAACCTTCTCCTCGCTGTTATCGACGGCAAACGCCATCACCAAAGCTATCGACGCCTTCCGTGACACCTCTCTCGTTCGACATCTTAACGAAGGCGTTTACCAAGACCTGCTTTCACCAATCGTGAACATCGAAACATCCGATAATCAAATCGTTCTT
>JAFVCC010000136.1 GCA_017479485.1 Bacilli bacterium | reverse complement strand
CCTGTACCGCCAAAGGTGCCATCGCCATTGATGTCGACCTTGTAATGGTATTCGCGGATGGCTTTGCTATGGACGTCCTGGATGACGTAGGTTGGGTCATCGGAAAAGAAGGCGGCGAGGTACGGCATGATCGCGATCTCACCACCACCGTTCGTGGACAAGTCGACGACGACGTTCTTCACGACCTTATCGCTCTTGTTGACGATGTCGAGGATCTTGAAGGCCTGGTTGAAGCCATCCGGGGTGGAGGTGATCATCGCGCTGCGAGCGTTACGGACATAGTCGGATTCTTCGCGCGTATAGCCTTCCGGGAATTGCTCGGCCATGTTGCGGATTTGCTCGGCGTTATTCGCGAAGCCATTGAAGGAGATGATCGCGGTTTCTTTATCGCTAGAGAAACGAAGGCCCTGGTAGTAATTGGTGTCGCCGTCGGGATTCTCGCCATCGGGGTCGATTCTCTTCGTCGTCTCCATCTTGGACTTCATGTATTTTTGGCCGTCCGTGGTAAGCTTGGTTAGACGTGGACCATTACGCGAAATCTTGGTGTATTCGCCCACCTTATCGAGATCACTATCGGCGGTATAGGGAGTGAGGTTATTGAAACCCGTGTGGCCATCGTCGATATAACCGACGAGTTTCGCGAAGGCTTCGGTATATACGGCAGGCTTATTGGACTTTAATCCTTCATCGACGCCAGCGGCTTTGAAGAAGGCGGTCGCGTCGGTATATTTCTTGATGCCCTTTAAGCCATAGATCGTGTCGAAGACGAAGCGCAAGACGTCATAGTTATAGGAAGAGACGGCGCTTGAGATGGAGCCGGAAAGGAATCTCGTCTCGTCGAGATGGACGCAAAGTGTGCCAATGGTGCCGGCGTTATCCTTGACGTCGATATGAAGTGTCTCCCCTACTTTCTTCCACATGTAGCCATATTCGGATTCCGTGTCGGAGACGGCGGCGCTTGGGTTGAGCTCCGAGCCCTTGCAGAGCATCGAATAGCCAGATCCATCCTCGCCAAGGACGAGGAAGCGGGTGTAATCCTCTAAGACTTTGGGATCGGCTTCGGAGGCGCGCTTGGTGCCGAACTGGAAGCGATAGGCTTCGTCAGGTCCTTTGGTTTTGCTTGGTTCATAGATGCCCGAAAGGCCTTGGAAGACGCCTTTGGAGGAATAAACCCACGAAGCGAGGAAGGAACTCTCCGAAACGTTGGTGTAGAAATCGACGCCGTTATAAGCCATATCCAAGGAGACGTCGCGTAGAAGGACTTTGGTAAAAGCCTCTAAAGGCACATAGCATTCGCCGCCTTGGCTTACGATGTCGAAGTTATATTTACCAAAATCAAATGTGTCGTACTCGGCAACTTCTCCCCCGTCGGCGCGATAGACTTTGGTCTTATCGCTTTCCTTGATCGACTTGCCGCGATAGGCGCAGTAATCGCCGGCGATGTTATTGTTGTCGCCAGTGATTGGCTTGGCGAAGGATTGGCCGCTTTTGAGTTTGATGATGTCTTTTTCCGCGTCGAGGATTAAATCACCCTTCTTGTCGGGGGAATAAAGATGGAATCCATCGTCTTTCTTTTCCGTGGTCATGCCCGGAGTGAGGACATTAGGCAAAGCGTCCCCCATAGCCTTGGCTAGTTCGCTTACCGAGACATAAGGAACGTCGCCTTTGTCTTTATGGCGATAGGTCGGCAGATTGCCGAATTGGAGATTCTCCTCCGCGTGAGGAAGAATCTGGGCGGGATTATTGGGATCGGGTTTGGGCGTACCGATGATGCGGCTATTCGCATTATAGCCATAGATGGTTAAGTTCGGGTCGAGGCTGCTTGAGGCCGCAGGCGTCGATTTGCTTCCCTCGCCCGCTCCGCTGCTTTCGCCGCCACCGCTAGTACCAGCATTGCCACAGGCAGTAAGGGAGAGCAAGGTCAAAGAGAGTATGAGTAATGTTTTCTTGTTTTGCATCGTTGTTCATCTCCTTTTGCATAATCCTATCACGCGCGGAAGGGTTTTGGCTTCATATCCTATGCAGCTATCGCCAGTCTACCTGTTAAGTCCTTTCCGCGCTTTTGGCGTTTTGGATTTTCCGGCGCGATGGAAAGATGAACTCTGGGCAAGTCGTTTCCAAATCGAAGATAATAAAAAGGGAAACGTGGTACTGACGAACGAGGGTATCACCGAACAAAAAGGAGCGAGCGAATGACAAAACCGAAGCATTGTCCAATCTGCGGATTCGAGATGGAAGATGGCTATTGCATCAACTGCGGCTATGACGCTTTCCTCGATGCTTTTCCTGAGACTAATAAAGCAGGAAAAACATCTTCCTCTTCGCGCAAAGGCGATTTCTTTGACGATATCCTCGATATCCTTGGAAACGAGTCTAAGGATGAGGATTCATTTTAAAAAGAAGCGGGTTTTGCGGTGAAAACCATGTATTTTTCGCATGAATGCAGCATTTGAGGACTATTGCGGCGTACCATGAGTAGGCGTTGCTTGCTTTAAGGCCGCGACATGCCCTGCCCACCTGACGAGGCTAGAGAAAAAAGCCCCGTGAGTAAGGGCGTTTAAGGATATTGGGTGAAGGATGAATCAGACGGTCGCGCTACCTTCGGGCGGATCTTTCTCCACCGCTTCCTCTTTGATTTCCTCGTCCTTCACGTCTTTGATGTCCTTGGGACCAAGGTCATTTTGGAGCTGGTTCTGGAAGTCGTTCTGGTTGATGTTGTTGTTGATGGGCTCGTTGGCTGGAGCAGGGTTCTTCGCCGCTTCCCTCGCTTGCTTTTCCTGCTCATAGGCATTAATGATAGAATCGCAGAATTCGATGCGCTTCTTCGCCGTCTTGCTTAAGGAATTGAAGCTCCGTCCCTCGGGCAACTTATAGGTGCGGTAAGCTTTCGCGGCGACATACATCGCCTCCTTGTCGCCATGGGTGGGGCTTTCGGGGTCGATCGAAGCCTCGGTCACCCGCTGCAGCGCGCGATATTCTTTGGAAGTCGTGCCGCGCCAGCGCTCCCACCAACCGCCGCGGTTATCGTGGAGGATCGTGGGGATGTCCTTACCGACGTTATAGCCACCGGGCTTACGGTTATTCTCGGCGAACTTCTCGTTGAAGGCCTCGGCGTGTTTCTTTCCATAGTCGCGCCAGGAATTTTTGAAGCCGCGGAGAATGTCTTTATGTTCCTCGACGCCATCTTCGGGGAACTCGAAATGATGGTCGTTGAAGGTTTGGACCGGATCGGCAAGGAAGTCGAGCATCTCCTCGCGCAGCGCTTCGTCTTCGACGCTGGCAAGGGAGAGGTTATTCTCGCGGAGGTAATCCAAGAAGTATTGCCTTCCGGCGACTAAAAGCGCGCCATGGGAGAATAACGACATGGTGTCGTTTTGGGACTTCAGGTAGATGTCAGGATGGTTCGACATCTCTTCTTGCTCCTCAAAGCAGTCCCTGAGGGCTTTCATGACGCGGCGGTACTCTTGGTCGATGGGGGTATTACCGTGAGCTTTCACCGAAGCGGCATAATCTTTGGCCACAGGATCGAACTTGCAGTCCTCATTGATGTAATTCGGGCTCACTTTGTAGAGATCATCGACCTCCTCACCGACGGAGAAGACGTATTTGATTTTATCAATTTCGGGGTCGAAATAGCTGCCGAAGAAGCGGTCAGGATCGCGGTTATAGAGGTGGCTATATTCGCGGATGACGCTGGTTTTGATGACGGTGTCGATGGATTCTTCGTTATTGGGCGAGGTGTTATAGAGGAATTCCATGCCGCGCCCGCCCATCATCGAGATGCCGGAGATCTCGTCGTAGGCTTTGCTGGAATGGTAGAAGACGTGGGCCATCCGCTTGCCGAGGGTATTTTCCTCGCTGCGGGGCAAATAAATATTCGGGTCATCTTTCGCGGCGTATTTCTTCACGCCGTCGAGGTATACCTTGACGGGGTTATCTAGGAATTGCTGCAAGCTTGCTTCCTCGGCGATGCAGGCGGACTTCAACTGGCTGAAGCCGCTTAAGAAAACGACGGCGGGAGCTTTCTCAAAGTCGAATTTCGGGGGCAAGTTGGGCCTCCAGTTGACGATGTCGCCGTTTTCAACGTTTTGGGGACGTCCCGAATAGACGTTACCGGGAAGGGCGACGTTATCGAGGTCGAAGTTCTTCTCGATGAAGTCGAGGACCTTATCGTATTTGGCGGAGACGTCCTTCACCTCTTTCGTCAAATCCTTGATGTGATCTAACGCCGCTTTCTTCTCTTCGTCTTTTTCGAGCTTCGAATAGTTGGTAATGGCCCTCTTCAACGCGTAGTTCTTCTGGAAATAGTCCATGAGGCCATATTCCTTGGAACCCGTCTCGCCGCCGCGAGGATTGGTGAGGAGCCCTTCTTGAGAGCAAAGCGCGTCGAGCTCGAGGATCTTTTGCTTATATTCCGGGTCATAGGAGATGCCCATGTCGAGGAAGGGCTTAAAGATCTCATAGTTTTCCGGATGGCTATGGAAGTCTGGGGTGACCAAGGTGTTGAGGCTCGTTTGGTTTTTGACTTTCGTTTCGTCAAGGCCTTTCTTCTTGACGAAGGCATCGAAGTCGCGATGGGCCTTCAAGGTGCGCTTATGCGAAACGGCATCCACCGCATTATCGACGAGG
>JAFVCC010000135.1 GCA_017479485.1 Bacilli bacterium | reverse complement strand
CGCCGTCCTTCCCGTCAATGACGAAGCCCATGGCGAATATGCCGCGAAGGTCATGAAGGAGCTTAAGGCCATCGACGTCCGCGCGGAACTCTCCCCCGCGAGCGAGAAACTTAGCTACCGCTTACGCCAGGCTCAGGTCAACAAGATCCCTTACACCTTGGTCCTTGGCGAAAAAGAGGCCAGCGACAACTCCGTCACCTACCGCGTCTATGGCGACCCGAAGCAGATCACCGTCTCCCTCGAGGAATTCAAGAAGCTCATCCGCGAGCACATCGACACCAAGGCTCGTTTCTAAATCGGAAAACTAGGCGTTATCGCAAGATAGCGCCTTTTCTTATACGTTGTATATGGCAATAGTCCAACCTCAACGGCATACAAAGAGGAAGGGCTATGGCTTTTTATGGCGGACCACGAAACGTTTGATATCCGATTGGCAAAGAAAGGGACTAAGTCATGATGAAGAGCTTTTAAAAGGTCTTTCCGAGGAACAGATCGCCAAGGTTAAAACGTGCAAAAATCAAGAGGAGATTCTAAAGTTCGCCAAAGAAGAGGGCATCGAGCCCACCGATGAACAGTTTGAGGCTGTTATTGCGTCAAAGCGCTTCGCAACTCCTCCAAGCGAAAGAAACGATAAAAATGGTATATAAGAAAATATACATCCGATATGTTTTTCCCTTGGAATTGCTTTACAATATGGGCATGAGTAAACCCATCGAACCCTATAAATGTGCTTTCTCGATTTCCAACGAAATCCTGGTCTCCGCGGCGAGCATCGCCTTTAAGCTTGGCCGTCTCTCGCTCACCCATGAGCACCGCGCCGACGAAGATGATTTTGCTCTCGCGACCAAATCCACATTGGCCCTTGAAGGAATCGAGATAAAACCCTCGCAGATGCGCGGCATCAACCGCGGCGATGACGTCCCTAGCGCACCATTAGCCAACGCGGTGCGCCGCCTCTATGAAAAGATGAGCCACATCGACCCCTATGACCCCGCGTTCATCGAACAATTTGAAAAGGCCATATGGAAAGACGGCGTGCCCCACCGCATGTCGCGCCGCGTCGCTTCCTTCCCCTATCCCATCCCCATGCACGCCAAGGTCGCGCCGCTGATGAAGGGTTTATATTCCTTCGCGAATAACGGCAAAGGCAAAATCCATCCGCTGACCCTCGGTTGCTTGTTCTATTTCGAATTGCTCGCCATCCAGCCCTATAGCGAATATACCGGGTTGCTCGCCCGTTACTTGCTTAAGGCATTCATCGGCACCTATTCGCCGAACTTCTATTGCCTCCCTTTGGAGCGTCTTATGCTCGTTCATAAAGATGAGATCAAGCAAGCCTACGCCGCGAGCGTTGAACGCGCGGATACCGCCCCTTTTGTCACCTGCATGATGGCATTAATTGAAGAGGGCGTCGACGCGTTGCTCCGCCGCTCCGTCAAGAAAGAGCCTGCCTCTTCTCCGCTGGTGCAGAAAATGCTCGATAAGATGGAGCCAGGCCGCTTCTATAGCGCGACCGAGCTCTGTGCTTTGCTCGGCTTAAAATCTCGCCTTGGTTTACAAAAGAACTACATTCGTCCCGGTCTTGAAGGGCGGGTGCTTGAGATGAGCAACCCCGTCTCCCCCACCGACCGCATGCAGAGGTACCGCAAGAAATGAGCGTCTTTGGCATCTTATTCATCCTGATGGTGGTCCTTGGCCTCGCTGGAGTGCTTCTACGTATCTTTCTCGCGGGCATCAAACTGTTTTTCTTGCTCATCCCGACGCTTATCGTGCTTGGGCTATGCTGCCTCTTCGCGACGCTTTGGGGTGGCGTCATGTACGCCGATGGAAACGTGGGGCTCGCCCGGGCAACGTTCTTGGTTGGTTCGCTACTCTTTGCGACCTTCATCTTAGGTTTCTTCTTAAGGCCTTTCCGTCTCCTCGCCCGCATCGACATGGCCTTATTTCTCGCCTTAGGAATCGCCTTCGTCATCCTCTCCATCAACCTCTCAAAATCGGTCCTACAGCCGAATGTGGAGCTCCTCACATACCTTTCTTAAAGAAAAGTGTTGCATGACGCGTTAAAGTGAGTATATTTATCCCCGTCGAAAGAAGTAGAAAGCAGTCTCCCCGACTCGCCAGATCTTCCCTGAAGATTGGCTCCTAACTACAAGACGGACAAAATCCAACTTGAACTGTTAGCCGGGAACTTGCTTCCCGGCTTATTTCGTCCAAAGGAGGATAGCTACTATCGCACATTTTAACCCCAATGACCGCCGTCGCCCGAGCAAGCGTGTCGACCCCATCAATGAAAACATCCGTTACCCCGAAGTTATCGTCATCGGACCAAACGGAGACAACCTAGGGAAGATGTCCTCTCGCGCAGCAAATGAAATGGCTGTCAGTTATGGACTGGACCTCTTCTGCGTCGCCCCCGGAGCAAACCCCCCGGTTTGCAAGATTCTCAACTACGGCAAATACCGTTTTGAGAAACAGAAATCCGAGCGTGCCCAAAAGAAGAATTCCAAATCCGCATCGTTAAAGGAAGTGCAACTGCACATCTCCATCGGAGCTCACGACATCGCCACCAAAGCCAAGCACGCCAAAGGCTTCTTGGCCGACGGAGACAAAGTCAACATCCGTGTCGTGCTCAAAGGCCGTGAGATGGCCCACCAAGAAATCGGCGAAGAGTTGCTCAAGCGCTTCATCGCCCTGCTCGAAGAATGTGGACCGATCAGCATTGAGAAAGCCCCGTCCTGGGAAGGAAAGTGCTATAGCGCTATCGTCGCATCGAAAAGCAAGAAGTAAGAAAGAAGGAGAACACCATGCCTAAGATGAAATCGAACCGCTCCTTAATGAAGCGCATTAAAGTCACCGGCACCGGTAAGGTCAAATACGTCCACGCGTACAAAGGCCACCATGCCCCCTACAAAACCCCCAAACAGTCCCGTCAGCTCCGCCGTGCGGGTATGCTTGATCGCACCGACTACAAGCGCATCAAGTTCATGATCGTCAAATAAGGAAGGAGAACATTAACCATGGCTAGAGTCAAAGGTGGCACCGTTACCCGTGCCCGTCGTAAAAAGATCTTAAAGGCTGCCGAAGGTTACTTTGGTTCCAAGCATCTTCTCTTCAAGACCGCAAAAGAACAAGTTTGCCATTCGCTTCGTTATGCCTACAATTCCCGTCGCCTCGTCAAGCGCGACTACCGCAAGCTTTGGATCAAGAGGATCAACGCCGCTTGCCGTTTCAACGACATCTCCTATTCCAAATTCATGGATGGCCTCAAGAAATCGGGCATCGTCATCAACCGCAAGATGCTCTCCGAGATTGCCATCAACGATGAAAAGGCGTTCGCCGGACTTGTCGCTACCGCCAAAAAGGCGCTCGCGAAGTAATTCAGCAACCATCAAAGAATCCGCGCTTCGGCGCGTTTTCTTTTTATGGAGTATTTCCGGCGACAAAGTTCGCTACCGCGTTATACTTAACCCAATTTGAGAAAAAGATTATGCCCAATACCGCAATAACAAAACTACAACCCTATTTCGAGAAAATGAGCCGCTTGAAGCAGTTGCTCAGCATTCTCAACTTCGACGTGGAGACGAAAGCCCCCGCCAAAGGAATGGAAAAGGAGAATGATTTGATCGCCTTCTATTCCGCTGAATATGCTCGCATCGCTAAAGATAGAGAATTCATCGCCTTAGTGAAAGAGGCGGAGGAACTTGGCGGCCTCAACGATGCCGAGGCGCTCAACATCGAGGACCTGCTCGACGAGATTCACCTAATGGAGAAGCTTCCCATCGAGACCTACATCGAATGGGAAAAAGACACGAGCAAGTGCATCGAGATGTGGCGCAAAGCCAAACGCGCTTCCGATTGGTCCATGGTGAAGCCCTACTTTGAGAAATTGGTCGCCAATAAGAAAAAGGAGGCCGTTTTGCTTGCGAAACCTGGCCAAAAGACCTTATATGACGCCTTCCTTTCCACCTACGAGAAAGGCCAATTAGAATCCGACATCGACGCCGTGTTTGGTCCGTTAAAGGAATTCTTAATCGCGAATCTACCCGCCGTGTTGGAGCGTCAAAGCAAAATTCATTTCAAACCGCTCGATGACCACCCGAAGCACGAACAAGAAGATCTCGCCTATGACGCCTTAAAAGCCATCGATTATGAATTAGACCGCGGCGCCTTAGGCGAAGTCGAGCACCCCTTCTCCGACAACATCGCCCGCGATGATTGCCGCGTCACCACCCATTACCATATCGATGATTGGCGCTGCTCCCTCTATTCCATCCTCCACGAAGGTGGACACGCAATTCAATTCCAGAATTGGAGCGACTATGAATTCGATAATCACGTCGATGGCAGAGCCTCCGCGGCGTTATGCGAGACCCACTCCCGCTTCTATGAAAACCTTATTGGCCGCAGCAAGGAATTCGCTTCGATCCTCCTCCCCATCTGCCAGAAGGATCTTGGCGGCGAACTCAAAAACATGGACGTCGATGATTTCTATCACCTCGTCAATAAAGTTGAGCGTTCCTTGGTCCGTACCGAAGCCGACGAATATACCTACTGCCTCCACATCATCCTCCGTTATGAGCTCGAGCGCGACCTCATCAACGGTAAGCTCTCCATCGACGAACTTCCCGCTGAATGGAACGCCAAATATAAGGAATACCTCGGCATCGAGGTGCCTAGCGACGCCAAAGGCATCCTCCAGGACGTCCATTGGTTCCAGGGTTCCTTTGGCTACTTCCCAAGTTATGCTTTAGGCAATCTCTATGGGGCCCAAATCATGGCCAAGATGAAAGAGGAGCTTGATGTCTCGAGGCTCATGAGCAAAGGTAACCTCGCCCCCATCAAGGCGTGGCTAAGACGAAAAGACTTCGCCTATGACTATCTTGATCCGAAAGATTGGATCACGAAGGTCACGGGCAAAGCCATGGATCCAAATTACTTCATCTCCTATATCAAAGAGAAGTTCCTTGGCTAAAACAAATAGGACTCTAGGAAGCGATTTAATTCCTGGAGTCCTTTTTTGACGCTTTCTTTAGCCTAGGACCAGCCAGAGGAACACGCCTAGGTGCCCCGTTACGGAAAGGAAGGATAAGATCATCACGACGAGGAAATAGAAACGGTTCTTACCTTCCACGCGCAGGAAACGGTTCAGCGAGAGAAGGCCCGCGATGAGGCCTAACACAAAGCCGATCAAGTCAAAGCCAAGGGCAAACACCGCGAGGAAGGCGACGGCAAGTCCAGCCGCGAAGGCTCCAGCGACGGCCCCAGCTGCACTCCCTTGTTCCGATGCGCTTTCGGCCGCTTTTTGGGCGACTTCGCCACGCACTCCCGCGGTCATGGGAATGCTACCGAAGAAGATCAGCAAGGAAATGATCAGCAAGATCATAACTACGACCGATGCAGCGACGGATTTCTGGGGTTTGGGTTTAGCAACGTTTTCCATGGTTCTTTAAAAATAGCATAGTGCCTTCCTTCAGTCGAGATAGGCCATCCTTAACCCGTTCTAACGGAGCGGCAAGATTGATGCGTAAAAAGCCTTCGCCGCCTTTGCCATAGGCTTCGCCGGCGGAGACGAAAAGTCCGGTTTTCTCCCGCAAAAACCTCGCGAATTCTTTTCCATCGCCACAAACTTCGCGCGCGTCAACCCAAAGAAGATAAGTAGCGTCTCCTTCGATAACATGAAGAGCGGGGATTTCTTCGCGGATGAATTTGCTCGCATAGGCGCGGTTAGAGGCAATGTAGGATTGAAGCTCCGAAAGCCACTCCCTGCCCTCGTTT
>JAFVCC010000134.1 GCA_017479485.1 Bacilli bacterium | reverse complement strand
GGCACCGCTTCGTTATTCCTTAAAAGATGATGGGGTATTTTTCGAAAATCTCCGCAAAAACCTATCGTTTCCCATCGTTGTGAAATCGAACTATGGTTCACAAGGAAACGGCGTATTTTTAGCAGAAAACCTTGCAGATCTCCTTCAAATTGAATCTGAATTAGCACAGAGGCCACATTTATTCCAAGAATACGTCTCCACCGCTTGCGGCAAAGATTCGCGCCTTATCATCATCGATGGAAAGTTTGTCGCAGGATATGTACGTCATAACGAAAAGGACTTCCGCAGCAACCTTGCCCAAGGCGGCAAGGGCGAAGCCCACGTCATGAGCCCAAAACAGATTGAAGTTGCCGAAACTGCGGCCCGCATTCTTGGCCTCGATTATTGCGGCGTGGACTTGCTCGACTCTGGCGATCCAAGCCGCCCAATACTATGTGAAGTAAACTCCAACGCATTCATTAAAGGCGCAGAAGAAGTCACCGGCGTCAATATCGCGGGTGCTTACGCAAAACACATCGTTGATCAGATTTATAAAAGCTAATCAGTCTTTGAAATATTCGTTGCAGGCTTCCGTCAAGACGCGGCGGTCGTCTTCGTGCGTCAAAACGCGGAGGGCATCGGCGGGCGAAAGAAAGTAGGCGTCGCTAACTTCTTCGGGCTGCAAGGTCACGTCTTCATTTTCTACGGTCGCGATAAACCAGTGCACTCGCTTCACGTGGCCCGGGCGCGGCGAATAAACGCTTGAAGAGGCAAATCCAGGAACGATGGTCGCATCAAGGCCAGTTTCTTCTTTGATTTCGCGCCGCGCGGTAGCGAAAAGATCCTTGTCGGTTGGTTCGACATGTCCTTTGGGGATCGAGTAATGGCCTAACACCATATGCTCGACGAGGACTTTATTGCCATGGAACACCACCGCTCCCGCAGAGGTTTCCTGCACGCCATAGAGGTTCTTTAGAGCGTCGATTTCCGAATCGCTTAATCCAATGGTCTCGAAGTAGTTATCTATGGATCCGTAACGTTCGAAGAACTGGTCGATAAATGTTCCGATGGTTTCCGGTGCCATATGGAAAACGAAATCGGGAACGTTACCATAATGCTCAAGAGTACGACGTTTGGTTTTATCGAGTACACCTTCGCCATAAGAGAAGTTATAGCTATGCATCGCGTCTTCTTTGGATACGCCATTGGCAAGCAAAAGCAAAACGAGGAACGTGCCCGTCCGATCCTTGCCCGCCTCGCAGTGAACGAGAAGCGGCTTCGGCAAATTCACGAAAGCCTGGAAGACCTTGCGACTAAAATAGGGATTTTCCACAAAGGACATGTACCATCCCGGCACCCCTTCTTCGTCTTTGACGAAACCCTCGCCATTAGGCACGTCGAGCTCAAGAACCTTGACGCCTTTTTCGTATAGCGGAGAAGGGGAAACGCGCGAATATTTAGTTCCGCGTAAATCGATTTCCGAGCGGATTCCCATGGCGTAGAGCTTTTCTAAATCTTCTTCCGTCGCATGGCTTAACGAGCCGCTGCGATAAATGATGCCTTTGGCCATGGGGCCATAGGCGCAGGTGTATTCCGCACTGTCGCGGAAGTTCTCAATGTTTTCAAAAGGTATTAAGGACATGGCGGTATTTTACATGAAGTAGGCAAAAGAAAAAACGAGCACAGGGATTGCCCATACTCGTTTTAACGTTGGATTACTTGCCCTCGGGAGCGGGTCCAGCGTTTTGCTTCTTAAGCTCGGCAAGGATGCCAGCAAGGAGCTCTTCCTGGGTCGGCTTCGGAGCTTCGGGCTCGGGTTCGGCCGGACGCTCTTCGGGGTGCTTCTGGTAGTAGGCTTCCCTGGCTTTGGCGTCAATTTCAGCCTTCTTGGCAGCGGCGGCGTTAGAGACCTTCACAATGATGAAGAGAACGACGGCGATGATGATGAAGGAAATGACGGCGTTGATGAGGGTACCCCAGTCGATGATGGCGGACATCTTCGAAGTGAAGGTGGTGCCGTGGAGATCATAGAGGGAGAGAAGCGAATTCTTCC
>JAFVCC010000133.1 GCA_017479485.1 Bacilli bacterium | reverse complement strand
TTTTCGCTTTCCATTGACAGTATTCCTTAGAAAATGGGGGCTTGTATATATATATATATATATATAGGTAGACTAAAGAGCCGTAGGGGTAATCCTCGGCCTATTTTTGTTTAGGATCGCCCTTATTTGCCTAGACGGAAATCGGCAGCCACAGGGCATAAGAGCCCAGCATCAAATGACTCTTTGCCAGCATGCCTAATCGTCGTCTCGGTAATTGTTCATAAAGCCGCCGCTATATAGAGCGGGCGAGCATCGAAGGGAGACGAGTATGAACAAAAAGACATTAAGGATCGCAGGTTGGGCTTTAGGCCTATCAATGGCGGTTGCGGGGATAGGGGCGACGCTAGGTGCTGCCTACGAAGGCCAAACTGTAGATGGGGCATCGGGTACAAAAAATGATGTTCTGTTTGCCAAAGGGTTTGGGTCTTATACAAATAACAGCTTTAGTGCAGCTGGAACTGATGAAAGCGGGGTAGCAAATTCCACTAATAATTCTGGTGTCACCTACGCCCTCCAAGTTTTCAACGGAAGCACGGGCGCAGTTAGAGGCAACCAAAGTAGTGGTGCTGCTAATTTTTCTGCTCGAAATACTACATCATATGATGGATATTATATTTCTCAAGTAACGCTAACCGTATCTGGCGGGACCTTAGACGGTTCGACTGCCAATAGAAGTGTCGTATGGTTTGGCTCCACTGCCTACGCAAACCCAAATACAAGCGCTCCGAGCACCGGCACGAAAGTCGACAGTGCAGAAGACGCTTCCGGCCAAGCCACACTTACTTGGAACAATAGCAATGAGTCTTATACTTATTTTTGCTTATATAATTTGAAAACATCTGGAACCGCGCTTTCGGCCAATGCTTCTACTGCCTTGGTGATCACTTGGACGGAAAAGACTCCTTTGCCGTCTTATACCGTTACTAAGGACGCCACGCATTGCACAATAGATGGTTCGGCCACTTTAGATGGTACCGCTAATGCTACTTACACAATCTCCCCTGACACAAACTATAACGCTCCTTCATTGGTCACTGTGACTAGGGGGGGAGAAACTCTCTCCGCAGAAACCCAATATACATACAGCGTTACCGATAACGTTGGTACCTTGGTTATTCCTAAGGCTCAAATCACTGGGAACTTCGTTGTCACGGCTTCCGCGATTGCAACGCATGCTGTAACGGGCGATATCTCAAATGGCAGTTTGGATACAGCCACAAGAGTCGAAAACGGCCAAGATTATAGCGGAACGGTAGTCCCTTCTGAACATTATTCAATACCAACAGGCATCTCTGTTACTATGGGTGGTGTTCCGATTAGCGAAGGCACTGATCCTGGCGAGTATATGTACGACGACACCGACGGCTCTATTATGGTTATCGGCGTTACCGGAGACCTAGTCATCTCCGCCAGCTGCCCTGCCGTCCCCAGCAGGGGTATCAGCGTTACTGTAACCGGCGGCACTTATTCTGGCGATTCGATCATTTACCAAGGTGAAACTGCCGCGATAGTAATCGCTCCAAACGAACATTATAAGCTTCCTGCCTCCGTGAGTGTCACGAACGCGACGTTGGACGGCTATAATGGCGAGACCGGCGAATTAGTTATTAGCAACGCCACTGGCGACGTTTCCGTTTCGGCGGTTTGCGTCGCAAAAGCGAATAATGAAATTGACCTCAGCCTTACGAACGTTTCAGGTTCTCTGGGAAATGTTACTACTTTAGAGGAAGGCGACTCTGCTGACCTTGTTTTCTCCGCCGATGATGGATACGGCCTCCCGGATTCCGTAACCGTAACTGGAGCGGAAAGCCATAGCTGGAGCAAAGCGACCGGCACCTTGCACTTGGTCGGGGGAACGGAAGACATCACAGTCACGATTGCCGGTGTCGCGAAGGCGCTTTCTTCAATTTCGCTTAGCTCCGATAGTGGTACGTTTACTCTTGGCGATGCGTTTGTTATGCCAACGGTTACGGCTACATTTAACCTTGGGCCCGAAGACGTAACTTCCTTCGCAACATACACGGGCTATGATCCGTTTGATGTTTCCGCGCCTCAGACCGTCACCATCAGCTACACCTTCGGCGGAACTACGAAAACGGCTTCCTATACTGCCACTGTATCGAACAAAACCAGGAGCTATGTGACTCGTTATAGCAAAGTTACCGATGCCTCTGATCTAGAAGCTGGCGATAAAATTGTCATTACTGCTAAAGACGAACCGACAGCCGCTATGGGGGCATGGCCGGGAAGTGGTAATAATATTCCTCAAGCAGAAACGGCCCCAGTAGTTTCTGAAGGAAAAATAACCACTTTGAACGATGCGGCGGAACTGACCCTATCGACGGCAAGCGCTGAGGACGGGACTTTCTATTTGGCCGATGGATCAAATTACCTTTATGCGGCATCTTCGAGCGCCAATCACCTAAAGGCAGCAGACACACCAGACGCAGAGAATGGCGCATGGCAATTTGAATACAACAACAACGGAATGAGCATCGTTGCATTTGGTTCCAGCAATAGGAACGTGATGCAATACAATTCCACAAGCTCTTTGTTTAGCTGCTATAAGACTGCTTCCCAAACAGCCCTTGACGTTTATAAAAAAGAAATCGTTGATGTAACTGTTCAGAGCCTAGTTCGATTGACGGCTACCGGTCCCGCGGACAACGCGAGAAAAGAAGAGGACATCTTGACACCTTCCGATTTTGTCGCTACTGCTTTGTTTGACACGGGCGACCAAGAGCTCGTTACGCCAACAATCACGAACGGCGAAGGGAACTCCTTTGCTCTAGCCGCTGGCGAAAATACAATCAATCTGAGTTACACGCGCGACGCTATCACCAAGAATTGCTCCGTCGTGGTTGTCGCTGCAGAGAACACCGCCGAACTAGACGGTATTGTCTGGAGCCAGGAAAGCCAAGCAAAGACCGTATTCGATGGATCGGCGATCGGAAGCTTCGGAACACTCCAGAAACACTACGACGACGATAGCACTGTCGCGCTAGGCGTCGGGGATTGCACTGTTGCCGTTTACTCAATGTTTGGCGACGTCTACACGAAGGAACACGATATCGCCTCCCCGGCGGACTATGCTTGGTCCAAAGCGAACGACGACGGCAAATACCTCGGCGTCACTTACGAAGGCTATACAAAGTATTCGGGCCAAATTTCCGTAGTTGAGCTTCTAGAGGACATTACGGGCTTCTCTGCTCAGGAAAGAACTGCGACTTGGACGGAAGCAGATTCGATTGCATTAAAGAACTCGGGCAAAAACGACGATCCGATCAATGCAAATATCGATGCAAACATTGCTATCCTAGGCGGTGGCACGGGAACCAAAACAAGGGCGTGGTCGGACGGCATTCGCTTCTATAGCGGAAGCACCATCACCTTCACGCCAAGCAACGGAGCGCGGATTGCCTCCATTAAACTAAACTCTTCGGGCAAAACATGCTCTGTCGCCGCCAGCGAAGAAAACGGTACCTACACAATTACAACTCCCACTGCGGGCGCGATTACGTTCTCCGGTTGGACTGGCAGTCAAACTGTGTCCGCAGACATTGTCGTCACCTATGACATCGATGTCGAAAACGAGAACATCGCAAACACGGATGCATCCGTTCAGAAGTCGGTCCTTGATTTTGTTGAGACGATGAACTCTGACTTGTCTGTCTGCAGCACCTATAGCCTTACGCCTTCCATCTGGACTACCCTCTCCGGAAAATTCGATACGGCAAAGATCGGCGCCGGCGACAGCGATGCCCAAACGCTGTTTGCAAACATGTTCAAATACGCCGAATCCGACGAAGACGGCGATACGTTGCAGCAGGCGCTCGCGCGTTATGACTACATCATCAAGAAGTACACGACGAGCACTTATGCCGACTTCCTTGGAAGAGTAGCTGCCGGATCCATCCCTATGCCTGTTTACAACTTGAACGAAAATGTACTGGCTCCGGACTCTAGTCTCCCCATTGTTATCACCATCCTCTCCACTGGTGTCCTAACTATCGGTGCCATAACCTTAATCCGCAAACGCCGCAACGAGGACTAACCTCATCCAACAAATAAGTGCATAAGGCCTCTAGGTATCCCCCGGGGGCCTTTGTCGGATAAAAGCCATGTCTAACGTAGCAATGAAAGTCATCCAATGTGATAAAAAAGGCAATGACCTTCGCGAGTTTTCTTCCGCGAAGGAAGCGCAGCTCTTCTTTGGGTCAAAGACAGGAAATTCGATATCGAAGGCGATAAAGCACGGCAATTGTGCGTTCGGGTACCGTTGGAGATATGTCGGCCAACCGCTATACGTAAAGCCCGAAGGCACGCCTGGCAAGCGCAGGGCAATCATAGCCGACGACCTAAAGGGTGCTGAAACATCGTACCCTAGCATCTCCGAAGCCTCACGGAAAACGGGCATAGGGATAACCTCCATCGAGAGTTCCCTTCTGATGGGCTGCACGGTCAAGGGCTACCGCTTCCGCTACGAAGGCGAGCCGTTTTCGGAGTCCTTTAAGCATAGAAGGAATCGGAGGCAGATTCTCGTCATCGACGACGACGGCAACGTCATAAAGGAATACGAGAGCGCGTACGATTGCGCGAAGGATCTCGGTGTGATCCCAGGCGCGGTCTACCGCTGTTTAAGAGGCGACAATCCCAATGCGCGGTGCAAAGGGCACAGGTTCCGATTCAAATCAGAAGAAGAATGACCCGAGGCAAATTGTCCCGGGCCTTTTCGAATTCTACGCACTTCGAAGATCGCTAAACGTTTACATTTTTGCCTTATTTTCCGCGTATTTCCCCTTCTTTTCTTATCTCAACCTAATCTTAAGTATCTATGGTGGCAACAGGTTTTTTCTCCAAAAAAGCCGGTGTTCAACAATCGTGTACTATGGTCCACCAAATAATAATCGATATCCGAATCACATCTGTCATATCGGTCCAGATGGGTTCGGATTTTTGCTTATCTAGGATGATGACTTATATGAAAAGATGGTCCGTGGATTGCCGAAGGGAATGACGCCGTTAGGCGGAGCCTTGCCATGCGATTGACGTAAGCGTAATTAAACTCCTTGATGGGGTCGGGTCGAACCGCCGAGCCGCTTAGCTCAACTCGGGCAATATTTCCGAAATGGAGGCGGGGTTGCCCGCCTTTTTTCGCGGAGAGACCGAATCAGATCCCCGTCTCCAGCAAGAACTTCTTTAACGGAAGCACTTCAATCGTATGTCCATCGATCGTAAGGGTCTTCTCCTCTTCATAAGTGACGATTTTCAACGAAGTCGGATCTTTTCTGTTCCTTGCGAATTCGAGCAGATTCGATACTTCGCGTTCATAAGCCTCGGGTTCGTTGATCGAATACGCCACCTGTATCGCAGCTGAAGAAGACGGAATATAAAAGTCGATATCGCATCTCGCGCTTTTCAGATAATACAGATCATCCCCGAAACGACGATGCAGATGGATGGCGACGAGATTTTCCAATAAAGAACTCTTTTTATCATAGAGGAACAGATTCAAAATGCCGTTATCCATGAAGTAATATCTCGGGTTAGAGGCCCTGTCTAGGATGGCGGCGAGGTAATTCTCTATGGTGAATAGCAAGAATGCGTCCTTGCAGTACGCGCAATAATCGATGATGACGTCCTTGGAGAGTTTATATCCGATGCCGGAAATGATGTTTTGAATCTTGGTGAAAGAAAGCTCTTGCTTCACCGACTCGGCGATTTTTTTAATCATCAATTTGATGCCGTTTTCGTTTCGGATGCCGTTATGGACGATGATGTCGTTGTATAACACCTTTTGATAGATGCCTGAAACATACTCGCGCTTGTTGCTGAATTGGATCGATTCCGGTAAACCGCCATAGAAGAAATAAGAAGCGAGCAGGTTATTCATACGGCCGATTTCTTTGCTCGAATACCCATTTTTGTCGACGCCATGAGCCCTTAGGTATTCTTCGAATGAGTACGGCAATATCTCTTTTACGAGGTATCTTCCGCCAAGTTTGGCGGCCACTTCCTTTGAAAGCATCTTCGCGTTGCTTCCGGTGATATCGACTTTATGCCGTTGGTTCGCCATGCGGATCGCGAATCGCTCCCACCCGTCGATATCCTGGATTTCGTCGAAATAGAAATAATGCTTCTTATCCGATAGTTCCTCGGCAACCAAAAGGATGTCGTCGAAATCGGAGACATCAAAGCCGAGGAGGCGCTCATCGTCGAAATTGATATAGATGATCTGATTCCATTCGACGCCTTCCTTAATCAAATCCTGAACCCGCTTATATAACAGCGTGGATTTGCCTGCCCTGCGAAGGCCAACCAACACATAATTGGCGTTTTCTTCTAGCGTCACATCTCTGATGACGATTTTGGTGTTCGCAATGACTTCGTGTTGGTCGAAGATGACCCGTTTAATGATTTCGTGGTTCATGAGGTATTCCTTTTATCGAACATAGTCTACAAAAATAAGTTGTTTTTGTCGAGTATAGTCGACAATAATTGGTGATAAAAACCCAATGATCTATGATACAATCGCGGAAAGAAATCCTGATTACCAAAGATTTTGGAGGTTTTTTATGAGAGAAGAACTATTAAAAGGCTTGAGCGAGGAACAAATCGCGAAGCTGAAGCAATGCCGGAGCAGCGAGGAAATACTCAAACTCGCCAAAAAAGAAGGTCTCGAGCTTAGTGATGACCAGCTCGAAGCCGTCAGCGGCGGAAACTGCGCCGCCCCATTGCCGCCCTGCCCGCGCTGCAATAGCAACGAAGCCGTCTATATCCCTCGCACCGACAATGTGATGGAATACGAGTGCAACGAATGCGGGTATCGCTGGACCGTCTGACCTTTGTCCGATGTTATTGAAGCGTCGCTTTTATCCAGACGTTCACGCCTTCTTTCATTTTCATAAAGCGCAGTGGGTAGCCGCTGAAGATCATTTCTCAAATATCGTTCCCGAGGAACCTCTTTTCGGCCTTGCCTGCATAGTCCTTCGCTAACGGGGCAGCCGAAGCATTTGCGCGTGCGTTTTCCTTGTGCTAAGCCATCGCCCCGGCAGCGCCTGAGCTTTCTCGATGTCGTTGCTTAGGCTATAGACATTCACCAGATGCTTGATGTGGCGGGGGAATCCGCAGCTTAGGGCGAATGTTTTCCTTGGCTACATACTCGAGTCGACGCCGTTAGGCGGAGCCTTGCCATGCGATTGACGGGCAAGGCCACATATACTACAATTGTAGTGACTACAAAGGTAGTTAAGGAGGATATTTATGTCTGTTCTCTCTGTAAGAATGACCGATGCCGAATACAAAGCCTTGGAAGGTTATGCGGCGGCAAATGGCATTTCTATGAACAAGGCAATAAAAGATGCCTTTTTCGAAATGCTTGAAGACCAATATGATTTGGAGGCTTTTGATCGCGCCTACGCGGAATATTTAAAGGACCCCAAAACCTATACGAGCGACGAGGTCGCCAAGGAGTTGGGGATCAAATGAAGCGTTATGCTTTGGTCTATTCCAAGGAAGCATTAAAGGATTTGAAGAAACTCGATAACTCAGTGTCGAGGGTTATTTATGCATGGCTTAAGAAAAACATCGATGGCTGTTCCGATCCAAGAATCCATGGAAAGGGGCTTACGGCAAACCGTTCCGGGCAATGGCGATATCGCGTGGGAAACTATCGGATTATCTGCAAAATCGAAGACGACAAAGTCATCGTTCTTGTTTTGACCATCGGCCATCGAAGCACGGTTTATGGTTAAGAAGCGTAGTATCTAAGCCGCGCTTGTTTCAAAAACGGTTCGCCTGCTGTCCGCTAAGGTCCACCATAGTATGAAGCATGGGATTGATACAAAAGCATCGATCCTTTTTTACAAGTTGTCCTCATTTTGTGGACAACTGAAATTATATGCTGACGATGGTAAAAAATTTTATACTGGGGATTTAGGGCTTTATTAAGAACCGCTTCTTTTCTTCGGGACTTAATTCTGCTGCGGAAATGCCTTTTGATTTTGCGTAGCGAATCATTCCAAGGTAATCATAGGCCCTTTCTTGGTAGTCATTTATGTTTGGGGGGCATGGATGCTTTTTTATGAATTCCCTATAAGCTTGCTCTTGTCCACTCATAGTCATATTCCTCCGCAAATCATTGCAAGCTCCCTTCTTGCTTATATTCTATCATATGCTGCTTTTGTGAGACCATTCCGCCATGATGGGACAGCTCGGACTGAATGCATAGGAAAAGGGAGGATATATCGAAAGGGCGGTCCACCATGGTGCTCTGCTGGCGACCGCTACCTATTCACCAATGAAGTGATCGCGGTAATGGCAAGCCTGAAAACCCACACCATCATTGAATGGCAGGGGATAGATTAGATGAGAGGTGGGGAACGCCCGTCTTTCTTCTTACGTTTACATTGCCGCTAAATTCTTTATGTTTGCCTTAGGGACTCGACGTTTAGCCAAGGGCGACAAATCGACCCCCTAATTGATGAATAAATGCCGGTGGCAAAAATTCAACAAACTTTTGGAATATGTTGTTTGTTAACGGAAGCCTGCCTTCCGCCAATTGCGCGCTGAGCGATGTCTGCATGAAAGGCGTTAGTAAACGCCCGAGTATATTTGAAAGATAAATGGCGAAATAACTTGCAAAACGCCGTTTATTTTGGGAACAAACTCCATTGTTGCGACAGATTTTCAAAGTTCGGAAAGTGAAAAATATCCCCTTCTTGCTTTGAGAGGGGGATATTGCATGATGAAGTGGTGCGGATTAATAGCTGCGCTTCTTCCAAGAGGAAATGGCGTCGATGTCTTCCCTTGCTTTCGCTAGATAGGCGTTCATATCGTTCTCTCCGGTCCATGTGAGCCACATCTTTTTGTAATTGGAGTGGAACAGGGAGGCGTAAGAGGCAAAGGCTTCGACGGAGCGGTTCATCTCTTCTAGGGCGAGGGCTTTTCCTTCTTCTTTGTCTAAGTCGTTATATTCTCTTAGGGCGATGATGGACTGAACCTTATGGCCATAGAATTCGCCGAGCAAGGCGAAGCATCTCTGGTCGTTGGCTAAGGAAAGAAATTCTTTGTGCTCTTGGGTGCTTAATTCTAGGGAAATGTGCTCTAATTTTGCTTTGGCTTCTTGTGCAAAGCGAAGCAGGGCTGAGGCTACCGTTAAGGGGTTGTCCTTGTTCTTATCTATTTCGCTGCCTTCTTTGATGGCTTTGCAGTACTCTGAGATGGACAAGCAATTCGCGTAAGGATGGGACGATTTGGAGTCGACCCAGCGCTTGATGCCAAGGTAGCCAAAGGTGTTCGGGTGGGAGGCGCAGGCTTCTGCGTACCAGTTCGCGTCCCCATCGACGAAATAGAGGGATGAGATGGTTGGGATGACCTTTGAGGCAATCTGCATCGCCTCGAATAAGGCGCTCACTGTTTCTTTAGAAATGTTGCTGAAGCGGTAGGAGAATAGGCCCTTGAATTGTTCTTTGCTGAAGTTTTTGTCGTACGACATATGACCGAACAGTTGGTAGAAGGCAAAATGTTTTTCCAATGACAGCGTTCCGTTGAAGGCTTCATCCGCGTAGAAATATTCGCGTCCATCCACATAGCCATCGCTTCCGAGCACAATGCCCGATACTTTTTCTAAGCGCATGTTGGAGAGGTAATGATGAACGAAATCATAGTCACCGAAGCGCAGGTTGAAGAAATCGTTGTTGCGAAGTTCCAGCAAGGTCTTTTGACCGCTAGGCAGAGCGTCTAGAACTTCGTCGGCAAAATGGTGGACTCCATTGACGAACATATGATCGCTGGAATACTTTGTCGAAATGTCCATCGTGCAGGGAAGGCCGTTCCATATCGATGCGACGACGGAATAATCGGTGAAGTGCATGCGGTGAATGACTTTGAATGGCCTTGGGGTGGCTTTGAGACTATTTTTAATGGGTTCGGCATAGACGTCATGGAGCCATTGCTCTTTGTATTCCGCTGCGCTTAGGTCTCCTAAATCGATGCCCGCCATCGGCAGGTTTTCACCCGTGCAGATGCCCATGCCATCGAGTTTGGGATAGGCTTCGAGCAAAGCTTCCGTCGATTTGGTGAAGTAATCCTTGGTTACGGGGTTATCGAGCTTAGCGTCGATGCCGTGTTTGCCGTGTTCTCCGAATGGATATAAGTTCCATACGGAGATATAGAAGCGAATACCGCGATTGTGGGCAAGGTCGATGACGGCGTTAAAATGAGCGATTTTTTCCTCGATGCTCATGGTTTTGATGACTTCATAGGAACCCTCCACCCAGTGTTCTTCCCGAACTGCATTGGCGCAGTTGCCCGAATAACTCGCGTCGAAAGGAATCTTGGTTTTCCACACGTCGGATAGGGCTACGTCTTCGTATCCGGCAACTTTTACTAAAGAAGGAAAGGGGTCAAGTGACCAAAGGTTGACCGCGTTGAATCGGTTCCGGGCCGCCGCGTCGAAGTATTCCTTCCAGAAGGATAAGTCCCACATGTCTTTGATCTGTGCTTGGGCGTTTTCGCCCGTATCGGTATATGAGGGTGTGCGCATGTCTAACGGGGCATTCAGCTTGAGCATTCTTTCGTGGATGTAGGGAGAGGCCTTTTTGGCTTGGATGCCCGAGAGGCTACGGTTTTGCTTGATGTAGTCGGCGACTTCGAGCCCGCCATAAAGAAGGCCGCGCTCATCTCCGCCTTTGACGAGGATCTTTTTGCCCTCGACGGCGAGAGAATAAGCTTGCTCCCCAAGGCTTGCGTCGATGCCATCGAGGAGAACTTGATAGTCTCCGTTTTTTTCTTCCATTCCGACCTTTTTGGCGGAAGAGAGAATTTCCTCTTTGGCGAAAGCAAGCATTTGGCTGTTCTCGGTAAGAGTAACGTTAACGCCCTCCTTCGCGGTCCCGTTACAGGAAGCTAGAGGTAAAAGAAGCGCGGGGTAAATCCATAGGTGTTTCAGTGTTTTCATGTCGTTTTTCTCCATTATTGATAGGAATGAGTTGTTGATTATGGGGCAAAATAGGAGAGCGTGCTCCAGGGAGAGTAATTGTGGGTAACGAAAGTCTTTGGTCCCTCCTTATCGAGCGGCGAATCTACTATTAACTTAGACTTACTTGGGATTTGTTGCTGATCTATTTCGCGAACGGCGGGAATTCTTTCATGAAGAAAGGCGAGCGTTAATGACGCGCGTTTTGAAATGAAGCGTCCGAAGGCGGTTTGCAAGCCCGTAGCATCAAAGATTACGCGCCATCAAGAAGAGGCGAAAATAAAGTCTTATCAAGAGCGCTTTTGGCAAGAAAATAATGGGGTTTTACGATGGATTTTCCACATAATGAGCAAGAACGTACCCAGAATTTTGCCTGAAACGAATGAAAAGCCTAGCGGTAAGCTAGGCGGTTTGATGGATGATTAATATTTTCTCGGCTTCCATTTCGAGGCGGTCTCGACGTCCTTTTCCACCGTAGCGGTATAGGAAGAGGGATCGATGAATCCGTGACGGGGCATGCGTTCTTTCTTGAAGCGGCCTTCCCATAAGGAGGCGTATGTTTTCCACACGTCGACTCCATGGGTCAAGACTTCGACGGATTTGGCGCGATGGGATTCTTCTTTGGTGTCGTTAAAGATGCGCAGTTCCATGGCTCCTTCGAATTTGTCCGCATAATAGTTGCCAAGGGTTGCAAACATTTCCTGGTCAAGCAAATGAGAGGCGAAGACTTTGTCTGATTTCTCACTGTCGGTTAAATGATCGCGTACATCTTTGACGAGGGAGAGTGTTTCGGATGCGAGTACGCGGATGTCGGCTGCGACTTGAAGAGGGGTGCGCTTGGTGAATGTCGTCTCCCCTTTCTCCAAAGCCTTGGCGTAAGAGACGAACGACATGATGTCGCTGTCGGGGTCGGCTTGGTCGCTGTTGATAAACCGCTTGATGTCGAGGAAGCCAAATAGAGTTGGGTTGCTTAAACACATCTCCGGCAAGAATGCGGCGTCGGTTCCGCCCGGCTGGAATTGGCAGATGATGTTGGGCATGATCTTTCCCGCGGTGACCATCGCTTGATAAGCGGAGGACAAGGTCGCCCCAGAGATGGGTGCATAATGAGCTTTATAGATGTTTTCCCAACGGGCGTTGCTCACGGAATCGGGTTCATATCCCATGCGGCCGAACATCGAATACATGGCCCAGTGGCGGTCGTAGTAGAAGCTGCCGTTAAGATCGTTGTCGATAAATTCGTATTCCTTGCCGGAAACGTTTTAGCCATCGTTGGCGAAATGCCAGCCGAGGACGCGGTCTTGTTTGATGTTGCGGCAGAATTCCCGCGCGAAGTCGGGGTCGCCCCAAGTGAGGTGATAGGCGTCTTCCCCGCGTACGTTATACATCATGGACCAGCCCTCGGGCATCGATTCGATATAGCCGTCGTTATCAGTGCATTTGGTGACGGAAAGGAGGCGGGTGTCGTTATAACGTTTGTTGACGTAGAGCTTATAGGGGTAGTCGTTCCAGACGGAATAGAAGGTATCGGTCAGTTGGGTGTTCCCTACTCCCGCGAAGCCGAGGTAGAACGTTTTGGCGCGTTCGGGATCTTTGTCGAGGACGGCCTTGACCGCGTCGCCATATACCTCGCGGTACCACTTGGCCGTTATCAGCTCTTCCTCAGCGGGATAATCCATATTCTCGCCGCTGGTGGTCTTGATTTCGTAGATGAGCGGGTAGGTTTCTAGCAAGGCTTGGTAGGCTTTTTTGAAATAGTCGCGCGTGATCGCGTTGTCGCGGTGACTCGTGATACCATAATGTCCTTCTTCGGAGAACGTATAGGTGTTCATCGTGGACATCTGCCAATAGATGCCGCGGTCTTTCGCTGCCTGCATCACGTCTTTCCAGAAGGCGACTTTTTCGTCGATGGTCATCTGCTTGACGAGGCGGTAATTGCCTTCCTGCATATGCTCTGGGCGGTACATGTTCGTGCAGTTGCCAAGATAGGTGTCATCGTATTGACCCGTATATTCGTAGACGTCATTTAAAGCGCACTCTTCATATCCCGGCACCTTAACCATGGAGGGAAGGCTATTGACGGTGCCAAAACTCAGCAGGTTATATCGCATTTTCGCCATGCGGTCGAAAAGGCCTTTCCAGTAATTGATGTCCCAGGTATTCTCGAGGTTCCACCTCGTGGAATCGCCGTTATTGGTGTAGCTCGGATTTCGTAAGTCCATCGGTGGGCGGACGGATACACCACGATATTCCAGATACGGAGAATGTTCGGAGTTTTCGAGCTTATCGAAGTTTCCATGGATCTCTAATTCCTCGGCTAAGTCAAGCCCGCCATACATAAGCCCTTGGTCGTCACCGCCGATGATGCGGATGGTTTTATCCGCTTTTTCGATCCGGTATTGCTGGGATTTTAACGTTTTATCATAGGCAAAAGAGACTTGAAAATCTCCGTTGGAGTCACGGTAGTCAAAGCCGGATTTCTCTGCTGCGGACTTAATTTGCTCCACGCTAAAAGAGACGGGGTTTGACGCATCGAATTGGACGGACAAGGTTGGCTTAGATTTTTCGCAGCCCGCGAGCAAAGTGATCGCGAGGGGTGAGATAAGCCAAAGTATTCTTCTTTTCATATTGATAACCTCTTGGGGCAATTATGGTGGAAAAAGACTTCTGGCAGCCTGCGGATTTCGGCAATGGGCGCAGCCATTTCATCAATTGCAAAAGCCGCCCGAGCCTTGCGGCCCGAGCGACTTCTGAAAGGAGTACGAGTTAGTTCTCTTTTTTCTTATTTTCATGCACGCTGGCGATCACGCCCCAAGCAAGCCCTCCGGCGAGGAGGATGCCCGTGGCGATCTGAAGACCAAGGATCAGATCTTCCCAGAAAACGCGTACGCGACGGATGCGGACGTTGGAGGAATAACCGTTCATTGCGTTGGAGTGAACGGTGGTATAGCAGATGCGGTGGACGGCTTCGCGTAACCCCCAAGCGACGTCGGCGTGGCCCGTCTTGGCCGCTTCGATGTCTTCGAGGTAACGCGAACCATCGATGAGGTTGGTGCCCGCTGCGAGCATGGCGGCGAAGTTCAGATAAGGAGTGCCCTTACCGAACCACATGTCGGTGACGGCGATGCCACTCATGCCGATTTCGGTGCGGAGATAATCGGTCATGAAGGCTTTGCGCATGCCCGTCCAATAGAGGCCGACGCGATTCATGGCGATCATGACGCCGCTAGCGCCGGGGAAGACGACGGCTTGGCTATTGTAGGTGTAGGTGGTGCCCTTCATGGTGACGGGGAGTTCGAAGGCGCGGAGGTAGATCTCGCGGATCGCTTGCTCGTTGGCCCAGGTCTGGATGCCACGGCGCATGTCTTCGACCTCGTTGAGGCCAAAGTGTTTGTTGAACACATAGAGTCCGCGGCTTTCCATGGCGTTGGTTTCATAGGCGCAGACGACGCCGGAGAGGTAGCCATCTTCGGAATAATATTCGTAATTACGGCCTAAATAAGGGGTACGCTGGATGTTGGAACCCGGCCCATAGAGTCCGTTATATCCAACCCATAATGCGTCGTCGGAGATCATATTGCCCGTCGCGAAGGCAAGGTCTTGGTTCCAAGCGGAAGCGCGGACGCCGGCGGAAGGATAGCAGGTTGGACGCATTTTGGCTTCCGGGGAGTTCTCGTCGTATTTGGTCCAGAATAGACCCACTTTCGTGTTTTTGTTCGTGCTGAATTTCTCGGTGCAGCCGTTGGGCCCATTCTGGTCCACGTTCTGCGGTTTTCCATAGTTTGCGATGGCGCCGGAAGAACGCATGCCCGAGCGGATGCAATCCGCCATTTCTTCCCAGGTCATCTGGTCGAGGTATTCGTCCCAAATGGGGTCATCATACTCGATGGGGTTGCCTTCTTCGTCTTGGCGTAAGGAAATGAGCTGGAGGTCACCGCCTTTTCCCATGGTGGGATAAGCGCGGGTATCTTCTGGAAGCTTCACTTCGCCTTCGCGACCATATTTATCGAGGTCTTCCTGTAGCTTGTCGTTATAGTGAAGGACGACGTGCTCGTTCCAATTTAGCTTTACCGTGCCGTTCCAGTCCGCACGGGAGATGTATTTGACTTCGTCCCCAGCGACGCGGTGCTCGTAGTTGTTGTAGTCGCAATCCTGGAACAAGTTTTTGATGGGGGCCTTCGTCGAGACGTTGGTCGCATAGGTGACGCCATCGAAATCCAAGGAGACCTTGTGCGCGAGGCCCGAGGCGCCAGAGGCATCCATCCTATTATTCGAAGAGGCAGGGGTGTTCCCTTTCGCGGCCAGGGCGTTATTGACTGCGTCATGGGCGTCGTGGCCCACACAGAGGTAGTAGTCGCCGCCAGTGACGACATAGGTACCGGCTTTCTTCGCGTCATAAGAGGCGAATTGACGCTCGGAGATGATAATCTTCACTTTAGTGGAAGCGCCAGGTTCTAGTAACGGGGTCTTGGCGAATCCGACGAGTTCGGAGGCGCTATTTTCGATGCCGTTTTCGACGCAATACTGGTTGTAGGGCTTATCGAGATAGACTTCGACGACATCTTTGCCCGCGACCGAGCCGGTGTTCTTGACGTCGACGTTCACGGTGTAGGTGACCTTATCACCGTGGCCGTCTTTGTCGACGCTGAAATTCGTATATTCGAAACTAGTGTAGCTGAGTCCGAAACCGAATGGATAAGATACGGCGTTTTGATAGGAGAAATCGCCGACTTTTTCTTTTCCGATGACATAGTCTTCGTAACGGGACTCGACATAGCGGTAACCCACATAGATACCCTCTTGATAGACGGTGAAGACGCGGTCTTGGTTGAGGGAACC
>JAFVCC010000132.1 GCA_017479485.1 Bacilli bacterium | reverse complement strand
GCGTCCAATCGGCCCAAGCGCTATTAGACGAAGCGCTCCGCATCATCAATCTTGATGCAAACGAGTACGACGGCCTGTATCACGCCGAGGCGATTTACGCCCTTGTCAAATGCTATAACCTCGCTTTGAAAGGCGAAAAGATTTGGATCCGTTTTAATTAACTGGACGATCGCGAACAAGCCATGAGCCTTCCGCGTTGCCCCGTTTTAAGTCTGGCGTAAAACAACGCGATAAGGACGCGCCGACAAAAAGCCCCAACAGATTGCGGATCCGCTAATTTCTGACATCGCGGGATTCGACCGCGAGGCCCACATCGGGCTATTCTTTAGACACTATCAACTCGGTTTACTAGCTTGGGCTGTGTTAGAAATGTCTAACACAGCCGCAAATCGTACATCTTTCTCCTCCTTCACTGGCAAATCCTTTTGATGACCTCGTAGATCCACTTGGTAACGTGGGCGGATTCCTCGAGCAGTTTTGCCTTGCTTTTATCGCTAAGTCGGCTCTTGATTTTCGCGATATGGTCATCGTCGATCCCCGTGCCAAGCTCCTTTATCGCGGAAACCACCAAAGCGGATTCATAGGATAGGTTCAACAGTTCTTTCGAAGATCGGTGGAGGAAGCGGATTTCCATCTTCCCGACCTCATAGTTCTTGTATTGGCCGGAGCTGTAATATTCGTAAGTGTTGACGACCTGAGTGGATAAGCCAAGCAGGTTCAGCGAGGTGACGCCCGTAGGCGCGATCTGCCAGGAATAGTTCCGGGCGATAGCCCTAGCGATTTCCTCGAGATCCGGGGCCGAAAACTCATGCAGTATACTGGAAAAATATGGCTTATCGTACACACCGCGCAACACGCGTCGAATACGTTCCTCCCCTTCTAGCCTTAGCAAGCACTTCTTCGCGTTTTGGTAATCCGCGATATCGGTGAAATCCGATACGACGAACGCGCTCCTGGCAGGAAGTCCATCAATCCTTTTCTTGATTTGTTCCATCACTGAGTTCTTCATTGTTTTGTCCCCAATAGTATATATTTTTAGGGACATTTTGCAATAGGATGGGTATATACGTTGCGAGTTTCCTTGTCGTCCGAAATGAAAAGGCCCGCGTGAGACGGGCCTTTGAGGGATACCTAAATTCGATTAGGCAGCTTTAGGTGCGGAGAAGGTATAGGGGGTGACGGTCGCAGTGGTCGAACCGCCGACGACGACGTAATGCCGTTGGACTTGCGGCACTTCATTGACTTCGACGGTCTTATTGTAGGTGATGTAGACCATCCGTCTGCTCCAGTCGAGGCCGGAATAACCATCGCCAGAGTTCATGGCGTAGGTGTAGAAGCTATCGAAATCGCTCTCAAACTTGGTTTCGGTACCGAAGACGTTGAGGTCGAGATGATAGGTGACCTTGTCGATTCCTCCCACAACTTCCGTGGTTTCATATTGCGTGGCGATGTGGTCGTAGCTGTTGTAATGATCCTCATCAAATTGCGCGGTTTCTTTGCCGGATTCGAGGTCTAGGAGGACATAAGAACCACCTAAGACTTTTTGGGCGTAGATCTTACCGTTTTGGACGAAGGGGAAGAGGTTGCGATAGGCCGGTTTCACGACGACTTTGCCGTTGCCATCCATGACGCCAACCTGGTTGCCGTCGGAGAAGCTATAGTAGACCTTGTCGTCGGTGGAAGCTAAGCGGGAACCGCTGACCGAACCGATTTGGGCAAGGGACTTGCCATCGTAAACGCGGTTACCGATAAGATAGTTATTCCCAATCATGGAAATGCCGTTGTTGGCGAAGTCCATCGTGGTGATGTCGCCACGGACTTTGAGCTCGCTATCAAGGAGCAAGGTGTGGCCGGCTTTGAGAACTCTCTTGCCGGTGTCGACTTCGTAAGCATTGAAGAGCGAGTAGGAATACTTCATGGCTTTGGCGTCGGCGGCGTTGGCGAAGAAGCTCTTGGGGACCGCGTTGCCGGTGCCGATGAAGACGTAAGGATAGTTGTCGATTTCCTTGGTTTCCCACTTTGTCATATCGATGGAGTAGGTATGGTAATCGAACTTTTCGCCGCCGAAGGAGTACTTGTAATCCGAGGCGTCCTTCGGCAATTGTTCGCGGACTTGATAATTCAAGACGCCGCCAACAACGCCAAGGATGGCGGTGCGGGTGCTATCGAAGACGAAATCGTAAACGGGGGCGTTTTGGTCATCGACGAACGACCAAACGTTCCTTTGGTTGCCGTTGGCGTGGCCATAGACGCGGAGCCCTTCTTTGCCGTATCGGCCAAGGTCATAAGAACCAATGAGGTCGCCTTTTTCCCAATTCTCAGGAGCAAATTCACCAAAGCCGGGAACTTTTTCGAGCTTGCTCATGTCTTGGCTATACTGGAAGTACTCGAAAATGGTTTCCTCATCTTCGTCTTCCTTATGTAGGACTTGCCAGAATCTTTCGATTTTTTCGTTGGTCTTTCCGGAATTTTTGACCAATTCATAGTAGACCAAATTGCCGAAGCGGGAGAAAAGGTCCTTCTGGAAATCGCCAATGACGTGACCATAACGGTCGATGATGCGGATAAAGGGAACTTTCACACTGTCCACTTCCACTTCGTGTTCAACACGGATGTGGTAGCAGCCAATCCAGGTGGAATTGTTATTACCAAGGATGTAGCGAGCACCGTTACCGTCTCTGGTGATGCGGATGTTATCGGCATTTTCGATGGACGGGGTGATGACATAAGAGCCATGGACGATGTCATAGACACCGAAAAGGGTCTTGGCTTCCACACCTTCGCCGACGGTTTCCTTGACGATGATCATACCGGAATTCTGAAGTTGATCCGTGTTGACGATGTCGTCGGCTTTGAAGACGCGCGCTTCTTTGGCGGAGATGGCACTGACGGGTTTGACCGCGTTCTGAACGCCAATGTTGGCTTGCACGAATTCAGCATTTACCACGTTTTCACCTTGCCAGGCCTGAGTGGGGGAAGATCCGCCGCCACCGCCGCAAGAGGCAAGGAGCAAAACAGGCGTTAAGATGAGGATGGCTTTTTTGAAAAGTTTCATAAAAACTCCTTTATATTGATTTTCTTAAAATTATTCCATCGGTCGGCATCGTTCAATAAAATACAGCTCAAACTATACTTTCGTGCATTTAAAGTAAAGTTTTTTGGCGGTTACGGCGAGATTCCGCTTGGCGAAACGATCGCGCGTAGAAAAGGGGCATCAGGCTTTTGCTCTTCCTTTTCCATCGTCTTCTTCACCGCCATGGGAAGAAAGAAGGCCAAAACAAATCGTCGTTATGTCTAGGCAAATTGCCTATGAAACGCTGAACACCCTCATCCTCCAAAGGAACAGGCCGATTGGGAAACGCATCTACGAAGAAGAACTCAAAGGCGAAAACCGGGCCGAATTCCAACAATACCGTTTTGATGCGTTCAACCATTGCCTTCTCGATATCGCGTTCTGCAGATCTCTCCGTCAATCCGGACAACTCAAAAATATATGGATCCTTGATCAGATCTTGGGCAAGTTCCCCTTGCACGGCGGGAAGATGCTCCCCAAAGTTTGTCAGTTTCGCAGAATTATCGGATTGTCGTTGATAGAGGTTGAGATCGATCTGGTGATCAAGGACCACTTTGTTCCAACCATTTTCAATACATTTTTCCGCATACCAAACCCTTTCGTCTGGATCCGAAATCCTCTCTACGAGAATCGAATTATGGGTCCAAGGCAATTTTGCCGCTGCCGGTGGCAAATTTGATAAGTCGTGATACGTCTCGTAGAACTTTCGCATCCTAGCGAGGTTTCTTGGTGAGAATCCGGTAGAGCCTGGGAAGTCGGCTTTCAAGGAAATGGAAAGCGTATTGATGAAATTGTTGCCGTATTTCTGATTCTCGCTGATAACCTTTCCAATGCGAAAATAAAGGAGGACCAGTTCGCGATTTGCGTCGATACTGTAATTTACAATCGGCTAGAATGCTTAGAAAAAATACAATGGACCACCTTCGGAAAATTTGGACCACTTGTTAATTTTCCTATTTGAAAGCCAAGTCTGATGTTTTAAATCTTTTTGCAAACAATATCGTCGATAATATAACTATCTTTTTCAAAAGTTACGATAGCGTTACCATCTCTTCTGCCAAATACATTAAGGCCAATTGGGTAAAACTTGAATTTAATATTTCTCCGGACTTCATTATCCGCTCGACCATATAAATCGCCGTCTTTCATCCACACTTCTTTTAATTTGAAATCCTTACAGTTTGTCTCATATTTGCCACAATACGATTCCCACTTGGATTTGTCTGGATTTTTAATAGTTTTAAAGAAGATAGGACTAATCCAAAAACAATGATATTTGTAATTAAATGTATATCCGAGTTTCTCTGATAAATGGACAGATTTCATATTGGCGGCATCCCAAGTCGGTTTCCATCCTCTTTCTAGACAATCGAGAATCAGTTTTGCTCCTGCAGCAGTCGCTAACCCTTTGCGTCTATGCTTTTTAAGAATATCGATTTCAATATCAATTCCCTTTGGAAAACGATAGGCAGTTGAGGCTCCACCCACCACTTCACCATCTTTGATTACCGCATATCCAAGTCCTAATTCAAGAAATTGCTTTTTACTATCAAACCAATCAATTAATTCTTCGACATCTCCATCATCGACTTTTTTAATTAAATCATAGACTTTAGAATCAATGAGTCTTAATTCATATCCTTCAGGAAGGGCGTCCACGAATGATTTAAGCTTTTCTTTATCAAATACTGCGTCATGTTTAATTGCATAACGGGTATTCATCTCAGCGTCTGGATAGCATTCTTTAATTAGCTTTTCCCATTTTTTGTCTTTAGGAAATAAACCAAACCATTTGGTTTGCTTTTTAGTGATTAGTTGTTTGTTTGGTTTACCAACACAAAAACACCAACCACCTAAACACCCAACTGCAGACTTTGGAGAATCAGGATTGTCAACATATATCCTCACTTTTTGATTCATTACAGTATGCCAATTCTCATATGGCCAGCCATTAAAAAGCTTTTCAACTTTACTATAATCATCTATTTTATAAACCATAAATTGCACCCTCTATCTAAGATAGTTTATCGGGATTTTACATTAAATAAAAACAGTCCTGAATTGTATCAAGACTGTAGTTAACGATTGGCTGTATAGTAGGCTTTTAATACAATTTCCGGCTGCCGTGCGCGAGTTGCATATAGCAGACGTCTTTTTTGCATATAGCAGAGGCCAATTTGCATATAGCGATGACAAATCATGCATATAGCCGATGTTATCGAATGGTTTCAGTTTTTCTTAAGCTGGGCGAGATATTGCTCGATCCGTTGGGTGAGCTTCATCCCGTCATTGATGTTCCTCAAGAGCTCGTTGAAATTCATCCAGCCTTTGTGGTCCGCGGCGTAGTCGTGGTATCCGCCGGTCCCGACGTAAACGTAGAACTGCGTTCCGTCTTTGACAACAATACCGCCTATGACGGGCGGGAGGATGCCGCGGTTGGTGTTGATATCGCGGAGATATTTCGATAAGGCATCTGCTTTAACTGTCGTGTCTTCGACCCTATGATCGATCGGCTTGGTGTCAAAGATACCGACGGTGCCGTCCGCGAACTTAACGATGAAGTCGGGCTGAAAGGTGTTCATCCCGTTGTTGTAGGAGATGCCGAAGTTGATTCTCATAAGCTCGGTGCCGTTTTCCCAATACCACTCCACCTCCTGTTTGGAATTGAGGTAGCCGAGAAAGCCTTTCTCGAGCCCATTATCTGGGTTACCCTGGTCATCCTTCAGAACGTAGAGAGGCTGATAAAGCGATTTGGTGGCCAAAGGCAAAACGGTATGGGTCTCGAGCGAATATGGTCTGGTCTCCTCGATCCTGAAATCGTAGGTGTCGCCCTTCTTCCCCGCCTCGGTGCTGATCATCGCCCTGAAGTCGCGGGTGGCCTCGGAAAGGATTTCGGCGAAGAGGTCTTTGTTATTGACAACGATTTTCATGACGGAGCGGACCTTCTCGCTGCGCGGGAAGACGTCGTAGAACGTGCCGAACGCGTCCATGATCGCGGAATGGATCGGCGACTTAGACCTGACGTAGGCCAGACCGCTGAGGTTCTCCCTGATGATAGCGTTGTATTGGGCCTGGATGTCGTTCTCGGCCATCTGTACGCCTGCGAGGTCGCCGCTGACGCTCGTCTCCTCGTTGGCGGAGGCGACACCAATGCTCGTCTCTGTCATGACGACGTCCTCTACCTCGACCTTGAGCTTCAGCCCTTTGTCCTCAAATCTGTCTTTGAGCGACCCCTTCAATGCTCCTTTGTCGGCTTCGGTCAATCCAAAGAGTTTCATGAACGAGGCCATGAAATAGGCGCCGAATCTAGAGTCGGCGGAGTTATAGTCGCCTTGTCTCGAGCGGTAGAACGAGGTCAATTGCATCTGACCCCACACCTCCGGTTTGGTGTAGCCGTCCCGCATCTTGGCCCACTCCGTCTTGATGCGGTTCGGGTTGTAGGTGTCCTGCTTCGTCTCGAAGGTCCAGATGTTCGTGAAGATGTATGCGTTATCCAGAAGCACGTCGCCGTAGGATTTCGCCTCGGCCGTCCTGAGGATTCGGCCGATCGTCTGGGTCTCGAAGGTCTCGGATTTCCCGTCCCTGAACTTGACGAGGATGTGCGCCCTTGGGCAGTCCCACCCCGTCGCGACTGCGGTCTTGAAGACGAGGAACTCGGTGATGTCGCCGTTTTTCTTGATGGCTTTCTTGTCGAAGTTCCCCTTGTCGTCGCACCACAGCTTAAGTTTCCCATTGTCCTCGGTGATGCCCCTTTCGCGGAGGAAATCCTTGATGACGAGTTTCTTCGCCTCGCCCTCGTCGACGTTGGGAATCTGGATCAGGACGAGCGGATTCACGGATATGTTGAGCTCCGCGTAGCGCTTGACGATCTCCTCGCGTTTCTTGAAGGCCAACTCGAGCATGAGCAGCTCGCTGTCCTGCTCGGCCAGGGTTTTATCATCCTTGCTGACGCCTTCGTTGACGATGACGTCCTCCTTGATCAGTCCCTCGTCGATGACCTTTTGCGGATCGATTTCGACGTCGATGTGCGGGTTGAGTGGGGTCGCCGACATCTCGAGGACGATGCCCGGGACGATAATGGTGTTGATGAATTCCTGGATTCTGGCCTTCTGGGAGGCGCCGATGTGGGACTCGTCGATGACGAGGATGACCTTGGTGCCATTCCTCTTGGTCTGCTCGATAACGTCGATGAAGTTCATCCCCTCCTGGTCCTTCATGAGGTTGTTGGCCCATTTGCCGGTCTCCCTGTCCTTTTGGATGAGCTTCTCCCAGTTGATGAAGACGATTTCCTTGTCTTTGATGAACTTCCTGGAGCCGAAGAAATCATCCTCTAGGAGGGAACAAACGGGATTCCCGCCAAGGTAGAGCTTGACCGCGTCGAAGGATTGCTTATGGAGGTCGCCTTTCCCAGGACAGGCCCACAGGATGCAGAAATTGACGCCCGGGTTCTCCTCGGCGAGTTCCTCGAAGAGCGAGGCCGCCATGAAGGTCTTCCCGCTTCCGGTCGGCGCCTTGAAGACCACCTCCTTTCGCTTGGCAGACCTAAACCCGATTTGGATGTAGTCCTTCAATTCGTCGACGGCGTCACGCTGGTAGTTCTTCAATGCGTAGGTCATGGTCATTCTCCTCTTTTGATGTCTTCTACGATTTCCTTGTAAATCTCGTAGATCTTTGACGGAATCGGTTTAAGCGTTACCGACGGATCGTCAAAGAGAGTTTCGTCCACGGTATTGTCGGAAGAATAAACGTAAACGACTTTCGTTCCTTTTGCCGTCAATACTCTCTGCTTAAATTCAGAGAATCTTTCCTCGTTATAAAAATCGTTGAAGATGAAGAGGTGCTTGTCTCCGTTAGCAAAATGAGATGAGTAATCATTTCTCTCGGTTTCAACGAAGATGTCTTCTGCGATGCAAAGTAAAGCATCGACCTTTTCAACTAAGTTGTACTTTGCTTGTTCCGAGTTAACCTCATCACGGATGAAATCGGTTTTGAAATAATATAGGTTGGCTGGAATGCCTTCGCTGTACTGCGTTCCGTCAGGGCGAGTTCCGGTTATTACGGTTTTTACTCTAGGAAACAAGACATCAGTGCAAATATTGTTCTCGTTGTTTGTGCACAAGATGAATCGGCGGGAACCACCATCAGCATAGTTCATTTCCAAGACGGCTTGGCCCGTCGTTCCAGACCCAGCGAAAAAGTCCATGATCAAAGCGTTTTTGTCGCCGGCCATAGATAAAAGCAGTTTGATAAAGTCTACAGGTTTGGCGTATTCGAAGGTCTTATCTCCAAAGATATCTTTCAAATTATCCGTGCCACTGGGCCAGGAATCTTTAATAACGCTATCAAAAGGAGAGAAAGAAACGTCATCAGGATCAAAATAGATTTTCTCATACATTTCAACGTTCTTTTTAACCAATCGGAATTCGACAAGCCCGGAATCGATGTTGGCTTGCATTGTTTCAATTTGCCATCTCCATCGGCCATCGGATCCGTTTGGCCGTTTTGGGTAAAACGTTTCCAAATCGCTAGCCTCAAATTTAGTTGTTGATATCTTCCCCAAACTCAAAGAATAGAACAGCGGGTAGAACAAATTCGGTCGATCTTCTCTTCGATCGTTGTCGCCCCATTTTCTTAATAGCTGGGTCTTGTATTTTCTACCGTCAGTATCAACAAAAGGATATTTCTTTGGGTCATCTTGCTTGCGAATCTTATTGGCTTTAAAAGATGCAATTCTCTTTGCATAACAAATGACGTATTCATGAGTGACAGCAAAGTTTGACGAATCCTGTTTGCCACCAGAAGTCACTCGCACAAATTGACACAAAAAGTTTTGCCTTCCAAAAACAGCATCACAAAGAAGCTTGCACTGAGCCTGTTCGCGGTCATCAATGCTGATAAAAATACATCCCCCATCCTTTAGCAGTTCACGTGCTAATTTCAGCCTGTTCGACATTAGTTCAAGCCATGAAGAATGATAAAAGGGATCGTCCGCTCTCACAAAGTGATCGTTGTAATTTAAGTCTTTTTTGCCTGTGTTATACGGAGGATCGATGTAAATTACATCAACCGTTTCCTTAGCAACCATATTTAAGCAAAAAAGCGCATGATAATTGTCGCCTTCAATTAGAACATTATTCAGGGTACCCGCGGAAACATTGCTATCGGGCACCGGTACAAGAAGAGGGATATTAGTTTTGCATTTCAAAACCACCTCTTCCGGAACTGAGTCTCTGTCCCAGACGAGTCCATATTTTTTGCAAGAATTAAGTTCGGCAGTTAATTCATTAATCCTTTTCGTTAATTCATCGAGAGAAAAGTCGGCCATATTCCAAAACCTACGCTTTCCGTATTGCGAAAATTATACCGCAAAGGGCCCTTTTTTCTTTAACTTTCGTTACGAAAGCCCCCCTGACCGAAAACCGTACCTTTTGAGACGGAAATGACTTGATTCCGCCTTCTTTTTGTGATGTATGTCCTCACACCGGAGGAAAGAATCATGGTCTATGGTTACGCAAGGGTATCGACCGCTGCCCAAAAGGTCGACAGGCAAATAGAGGACTTGCATAAGGTGGGGTTGGCCGACTCCGCCATTTTCATCGACAAGGAATCGGGTAAGGACTTCGTCAGGACGAACTACCAGAAATTGAAGAGAAGGCTAAAGCCCGGCGACGTCCTCTTCGTCAAATCGATCGATAGGCTCGGCAGGGATTATGCGATGATCCTCGACGAATGGAGAGAACTTACGAAAGAGAAGGGAATCGATATCGTTATCATCGACATGCCCCTGCTGGATACGAGGATCGAGGGCAAAAGCCTGGTCGGCAAATTCATCGCCGACGTCGTGCTGCAGGTTCTCTCATTCGTCGCGGAAAACGAAAGGGCGACGATGAAGCAACGGCAGGCGGAAGGGATAAGGATGGCAAAGCTACGCGGAGTAAAGTTCGGAAGGCCGAGCGTTCCGGACCCCGAAAACATAGACGAGGTCCTCGCTTTATATAAGGATAGGGAGATAACGAGCAGCCAAGCCTGCGAGATGTGTGCCCTTACAAGAGGGACCTTCTATAGGCGTCTCAAAAAGAACTCCGCCGGGCATTGAATCACGGCAAGGAAAGCAGTTTTAGGAATGTCGTGCGTTTATGGAGGCTTACCGTGCGTCTATGGACCGCTTCCGTGTGTCACTGAGGCCTAACCGTGCGCTAGATGCATATACCCGAAGGAGGATTATTCTCGGTAAACGTCGCTAAATAACACCCCCGCATGGAAAAAAGCCCGTTACGGGCCTGCGGGTCTGAGTCCGGCCGGCAGGAAACCGCCGGACTTTCATCCGATTTCCAGGTTTTTCGAATACGGAACGATGTCCTCGACCGGTTTCCTCCCAACGTTCTCCTATGCGTATTCCAGGTAACGATAGGGATCGAGACCGTTGATGATGGCCGTCCTGATGATCGAGAACAGCCATAAAGTAAATCCCTCCTTGGCTTGCGGAGGGAGTATGCATGAGGACGGGCTTCGGCGACAGGGTGTTAATCAGCGACGTTTACCGAAATTTTATACGATGGCTATTTTCACAGGGTAAAGAAAACCACCGAATTTCTTCGACGGCATCTCACTATTTGGAAGAAAACGCAAGAAATAATACAAATGGTACGGCTCGTATAGAAAGTGGCACGCCCTTATTTTACCTTGAGTACTAAAGTAATTTCGTCTTCGTAATTATCTCCGTTTGGTTCAAAGCCGAATGATTCATAGATGTGCTTAGCAACTTTGTTACCTTCTACATAGCTAGTAGTAATGATGCCTTCTTCTCCATCAGGAAAAGTTAAGATATAGTCAAGCGCTAATTTGACTGCGTCTTTGCCATATCCTTTATCTTGATAATCTTTATCAATCATGATTCTCCATAGATCATAACTATGCTTAAGTGTTTCTGGACATCCCTCGAAGTCATATGAATTATGTCCAATAAGCAAAAAACCAACAGATTCGTCTCCATCATAAATGCCGAAAGCTTTTGCGTATTTCCCTTCCATCACAGTCGCATAAGCATACGCCATTGATTTAAAATTATCGCCAACGAATTCTTCTTGCTCTTTTTTAAGTTCAAGCCAGCCGATTTCCCAATAGTTTTCAGTCGTGATAGGAATTAGTTTTAGATTCTTATGTTTTAGTTGATAATTTCTGACTTTCTCTAACATATAATCACCTCGTGGACAATATAACAAAAAAACAGTACCGATTTGTATCGATACTGTAGTTGACGATTGGTGGCTGAGGGGGGACTCGAACCCTCGACACTTCGGGTATGAACCGAATGCTCTAACCAACTGGGCTACTCAGCCATTTTGTGGTGGAACTTATCGGGCTCGAACCGACGACCCCCTGCTTGCAAAGCAGGTGCTCTCCCAACTGAGCTAAAGTCCCACAAGCCCG
>JAFVCC010000131.1 GCA_017479485.1 Bacilli bacterium | reverse complement strand
TCGCTTTCAAGTTGTCTTTCGCCATTTGCACTTTTTACTGCTTTTTTTGCATGGTTGGCACGCAAAACACGAACAAAAGTGCAAAACTATGCATGCTCGATGATGTGGAAATATCCGCAAAAATCGTAAATGCAATGAGATTACTTGTAAGTTGCAATTTATATTCCTTATAAATATAGGTACTCTAATATCAACAAAAGCGGTCTGACGACCTAAAGCCTAAGGAGACCCCCATGAGAGAAATCATCAATTTGAACGCCAAGTGGCGCTTCGTCGAGAAGAACGTGTCCCTCGAAGAAGCCCGTGCCCACGAAGGCGAAATCGTCAACATCCCCCACACCTGGAATGCCCTCGATGGCCAAGACGGCGGCGGCGACTATGTCCGCACCAAATATTGGTATTTCCGCTCCTTCGAGGCACCGAAGCTCTCCGTAGGGCAAAAACTTTGGCTCGAATTCAACGCCGTCAACTCCTCCGCGACCGTTTATCTCAATAACGAGCAAATCGGTGTCCACCATGGTGGCTATTCCCGTTTCCGCATCGAAATCACCGACTGCGTGAAAGAAGGGGCCAACGAAATCGCCGTCCTCGTGGATAACGAACCCAACGAAACCGTCTATCCCCAAACCGCCGACTTCACCTTCTATGGTGGTATCTACCGCGACGTCAATCTCGTCAAAACCGAACCCATCCACTTTGAAATGGATGCCAGCGGTTCCAAAGGCATCAAGATCGATTCACAGCTCAGTGACAACAAGGCGATCCTCACCGTCCATGCCTGGCGCTCCCTCCCCGAAGACACCCGCGTTGAGGTGTTTGACGCCGAAGACAATCTCGTTGCCGAGGGTAAAGGCAATAGCGCGATCAAAATCAAAAACGTCCACCGCTGGAACGGCCGCAAAGACCCCTACTTATATAAGATTGTCGCCTCCGCATACGATGGCGATATCAAAGTCGATGAAATCGTCGAGCACTATGGCTTCCGCGAATTCTACATCGATCCCCGCAAAGGATTCTTCCTTAACGGCGTCCCCTATCCTCTCCGCGGCGTCGCCAAGCACCAAGACCGCCTCGGCGTCGGTAACGCGATCACCCGTGAAGACATGGAAGAGGACATCAAGCTCATCGCCGAAGTCGGCGCCAACACCATCCGCCTCGCCCACTATCAGCATGACGACTACACCTACGAACTCTGCGATAAATACGGCTTCCTCATCTGGTCGGAAATCCCCTACATCTCCCGCCATATGCCAGCAGCGACGGAAAACGCGGTCTCGCAAATGCGCGAATTAATCGCCCAAACCTATAATCGCTGCAGTATTTTCTGCCGTGGCATCTCCAACGAGATCACCATGAAGAGCTCCACGGGCAAGACCAAAGTCCACAAGATGCTCAATGAGCTCATCCATGGACTCGACCCCACTCGCCCAACCTGCATGGCCAACTTCGCCATGATGCTCGCCTTCAACCCCTTCTGCCACATCGCCGACGCGACCGCCATGAATTTCTACCATGGCTGGTACACGCCTTGGACTTGGCTCAATGGGTTCCGCCTCTCCTTCTTCCACTTCTTCTTCCCGGGCAAGCCCCTTGGCTTCTCCGAATATGGTGCCGAAGGCATGCCCAACCTCCACACCGAACATCCCAAGCGCGGCGATAACTCCGAAGAATATCAGCTCATCTGCCATTACAAAGTCTATAAGTCCTTAGAGAAACGCAAATACCTCTGGGCCACCCACCTTTGGAACATGTTCGACTTCGCCGCGGACGCCCGCAATGTCGGTGGCGACCCCGGCAAGAACCACAAAGGCCTCGTCACCTTCGACCGCAAAACGAAGAAAGACGCCTTCTACCTTTATAAGGCATTCTGGTCCGACGAACCCTTCGTCCACATCTGCGGCAAGCGCTTCAAAGACCGTCACGAGGCAAATGCGAATATCTATGTCACTTCCAACCAAGATGAGGTAACCCTCTTCCTTAACGGCAAGGAATTCGCCAAGCAAGGCGGCGCCAAACGCCTCTTCCACTTCGTCGTTCCCGTTGAGGGAGACTTCAAAGTCGAAGCTGTCGCGGGCAATTGCAAAGAGGAAGCTTCCTTCCATAAGGCCGCGGTTGCCAACCCCGAATACGTCCTTCACGTCAAGAGCAATAACGCCTCTTGGGAAAAGAAGAAATAGCCAAAAAACGTGGGAGCCAGATAGGCCACCCACGTTTTTTCGTCTTCGTTATTCTTCGGCAATGCCCGGTTCGCCCGTCCCGCGCTTTGCGCTGCTTGGCGGGAAGCCAAGCATCTTTTGGTAGCTGCGGAAGAAGGTGGAATAGTCTTGGAAACCCATCATCGATGCCGCATCGCTAGGCTTAACGCCATGGAGGATCAAAGAGTGGGCGGCCATGACTTTTTTGCCTCGGACATAAGAAATAAGGGATACATGCATCTCTTTTCGGAAACTCGTCGCGATATAAGAGGTGGAATAATGGAAGGCGGCAGACAAAGATTCTAAAGTCAGCCTCTCGCTTAAATGGGCTTCGATGTAGTCCACAAGGCCGCGAGCTACGGAGTCGCGCTTTTCTTCCAGGTGCACCCCTTCTTTCCGGCTTAAGCGAACCAATAGTTCCAAAACTT
>JAFVCC010000130.1 GCA_017479485.1 Bacilli bacterium | reverse complement strand
TTGATGACCGCCGCTTTGTTGACCACCGGCATGGTGCCTGGGTAGGCCATGTCGAAGGGGGTGACTTGGGTATTGGGTTCACGGGTAAATCCGTTGGGCGAGGCGGAGAACATCTTGGATTTGGTCTTCATCTCGACGTGGATCTCGAGTCCGATGACGGCTTCAAAGTTCATCTTATTTGCCCTCCTTTCCGGCATATTCGCCGCAAATCCCCGTTATTTTCTCGAAGGTAGCGCAGATGGAGAATAGTTTCTTCTCCTCGAATGCGCGGCCCATGAAGTTGACGCCGAAGGGGAGACCATCTTCATAGCCGAGCGGCAAGGTGATCGAAGGAAGGCCCGCAAAATTGCCGAGGGCGAGGTGGTTATCGGCGATGAGGTATTCGTCGGATAGCTTGTCCGAGGCGGCACCGAATTTGGGCGCGACCGTCGGGGCGGCGGGGACGAAGATGAAATCGTTGTCCTTAAGGATTTCGTTGGTGCGTTCGACGATCTTCGCACGATTCTTTTGGGCGCGGAGGAAGAGGACGTCTTGGTTCTCCCTCATCAAAGCAAAGCTGCCGATCACGAAGCGGCGCTTAATGAGTTCAGAGAATCCTTTGGTGCGGGCTTGCGCCATGACGTCTTGATACGTCTTGCCGCCATAGAAGGGGCCAAACTTAATGCCGTCGAGGTTCGCGTCGTTGCTGGTAGCCTCGGCGCAAGAGATGACGATGTAGGTCGCATAGATCGACTCGAGTAATTCTTTGCCGAAGTGGACGTGGTTGATGACCGCACCGGATTTTTCGAGTTTCGCTAACGAATCGTTGAACGCGTCGCGGATGGTCGCATCGGTCAAAGATTCCACGATGTCGTCGAGGACGGCGATACGCGGACCTTCAAGCGGTTTCGCGCAGCCTTCTGCATAATCCTCTACCGGTTTCACGGAAGAGGTCGAATCCATAACGTCGCGTCCGGAGAGCGCTTCGAGCAAGATCGCCGCGTCTTCGACATAACGGGTGAAATAGCCAACGTGGTCTAAGCTCGGGGCAAAGGGGAATAAACCATAACGGGAAATCCTTCCCCAGGTCGGCTTGACGCCGATGATGCCGCCATAGGAAGCGGGCTTACGGACGGAGTCGCCCGTATCGCTGCCTAAGGCAAACGGCACGATGCCAGCGGCCATCGCCGCGGCGCTGCCGCAGGAACTGCCGCCGATCATATGTTCGTGCTTTGGGTCATACGGATTGTAGGTGATACCCAGGTGGCCCGTCGTGCCGGTGCCGCCCATGGCGAGTTCATCGAGGGTGGTCTTGCCGATTAAGACGGCTTTCTTTTCCTTGAGAATCGCGATGACCGTCGCGTCAAATAACGGTTTATAGCCATTTAAGATGTTGGACGAAGCCGTGGTCGGAAGTCCTTTGGTGGAGAAGTTATCCTTCGCAAGATAGGGAATGCCCCAAAGGATGTTATCTTCCTCGGGTTCTGTTAAGGTTTCAGCAAAAGCGAGCGCTTCTTCCTCGAGGATCATCTCGAAGCAATTGTCCTTGTTTTGCTTCGCGCGCTTCAAGGCTTCTTGGGTGAGCTCTAGCGGCGTCACCTTCTTCGCGACTAAGGCCGCGTGGATTTCTTTTAGAGGTAAATCGAGGTAATGCATCTATCCCACCACCTTTGGCAATTTGATTTGGTTGTCGAGGACGCTGCCGGCGTTGCTTAAAGCATCCTCGCGGCGAAGCGGGGTCACGGGTTCATCTTCGCGCAGATACGTGGTTTCACAATCGAAGGGGAAAGTCATGGGCTCATAGTCCTCAAGCCCCTCGATTTTGCCGATGGTCTCCATCTGTTTGGTGAGCATGGCAAATTCCGAGAGCAACGTCTCGTATTCTTCTTCCGACATATCAAAGAGCAGACGATGGGCCGCGTCTTTGAGTACGTCTAGGTTAATTTCTTTCATAAAGAAAACGCTCCAATCGTGGGTAGTATACAACAAGACTTCCCTTAAAGGGAAACTTATGACGAAAGTTGTGTGTTTCTTGTCTTAATTTCCGCGGAGGGTCGAAAGATGGGAAATGGCGGTATTTTCGTCGATAACGAGAATACCGAGTTCCTGCGCCTTAACGAGCTTGCTACCCGCGTCAGCGCCAGCGATGACGACGTCGGTCTTTTTCGAAACGCTACCCGAGACTTTGGCTCCAATGCCTTCGAGCAAGGCCGTTAATTCATTACGGGTATAGTGAACAAGCGCGCCCGTTAAAACCACGGTTTTGCCGTAGAAATAGTTGGTCACATCGATCTGATCGGTACCCAAATAAGAGAAATTGACGCCCGCTTTGCGGAGATTTTCAATGATTTCGCGCTTTTTCTCATCCTGGAAGAACGTGACGATGCTATGGGCAGCCACGGGTCCAATGTCATCGACTTGGAGCAGATCCTCTTCGCTAAGATCGAAGAATGCATCGAGGCTACGGAAACGCCGCGCCAAGACTTTTGCGGTCTTCGCGCCGATCTCTTTGATGCCTAAACCAAAGAGCAGTTTCTCGAGGGACTTCTGCTTGGAATCTTCAATCGCGTCGACCATATTCATGACGGCCTTATCGCCCCAACCATCGAGTTCCTTGATTTCCTCGACGTGCTGGTAGAGGTTATAGAGGTCGGGAATATCTTTAATGAACCCTTCGCCAAAAAGCTCCTCAACGACCGCGGAACCTAAGCCATCGATATCCATCGCGTCACGAGAGGCGTAATGGATGATGCCTTCGATCTTGCGGGAAGGGCAATCGGCGTTAAGGCAATAATGGAGGCCTTGCACGCGGGTTAAGGGTTGGCCGCATTCAGGGCACGTTTCCGACATGACGAAAGGA
>JAFVCC010000129.1 GCA_017479485.1 Bacilli bacterium | reverse complement strand
GTCACGTCGCCTTCTGCACAATATAAGTCCACATCGCTGCTCCTGTTGGCTTCGCCTCGCGAATAACTACCGAACAAGTACGCCTCGTCTATGTTGTGTTTGGCCATGATTGGTCGAACTCTCTCTTTTATCTGCTTAATGGTTAATACGCTGGGGCGGATATCTTCCAGAATCAGGCTTAGAATATAGCTGTTCCGGTTTGGAACCGAGTCGAGCCATTTAATTAATTCGGTATCCTCCTTTTTAACCCTGAAAGGATACATCTTATACTTTTCTTTATTGAATTTGCTGATATAGGCAGCCCGATTCACATCCATAATTGTTTCTCCTGACTGTATGTTATCATATATGCTCTCATATAAATAGGGTTAAAGTTCATAATGAAATATCTGCCCATTTTTCCATGGTTGGGTTGTTGTCTCTTTACGTTCGGTTAGCTTGCAAATCCGCAGAAACTCTCGTACCAACTCCTTTAAACGCCCATCCCAGCAAGCAAGAACAAACTCATCCAAACCGATAAGGGACTACAGTCCACAGGCGCAAAGCGGGTTTTTGTATATTGGGGCATCAAACATCGCCGCAATTTCAAGTCTCGCCCGCATAGCAGGCGGTTTTAGGTCGTCCCTAGCGGTCCACATAATAAAAGCTGTGATACCGATGATCATTTACAAAATAAGTGCCTTTTTGCAGGGTATTTTCCTATTTTCCGCTCAAATGAACAGCCTAACTTAGAATGGATTTAGCGTCTCTCTCACAGAAGAAACAAGAGTAAGAGAAATAGAGTAGACAAATGAACAATGCATTAACAAACAACATATTCCAAAAGTTTGATAAATTCAAAGCAACAGCTCCGGTGACCATCAAGCCTAAGCGAAGTCTCCGCTCTAAAGCAAAATAGAAACACGTGGTCGCTTATCCTAGAGGCCAATCGAAATCAGAAAGCCGCCGGCAATTACATGCGCGGCGGCCGTCCATCTATTAAGAATTATAGGGAGCGAGGCTTCCAGTTTTGCGCGTCCGTGACGTCTTTCTTCACTTCTTCCGTGACGCCGGAGAAAGAGAAGATGCCCGCACGAGATAAGCGCACATTATCGGTGTAGCGCGCGATCATGTCGTTCGCGTAGGCTTCCCAGTAGGGAATGGCTTCGTTCAGTTTCGCCACCGCCACGTCCTTACGCGCGTTTTCCTTGGTGTCGTTATAGAAGCGGAGCTCCAAAATGCCCTCATATTTCGACGCATAATATTTCCCTAAGTTCGCAAAGGAGGTGGAATCAAGCACCATCGCGTCGAACTCTTTGTTCTGTCCCATGCGACCGTTTAGCTTTTGTGCCAGGGCATCGGTTTTGCTTGCCGCGTCGCGGAAATCATTGATGACGTCGAGCGGAGTCGCTTTATCGATCGTCTCCTTGTTTAACGTAGCCGTCACATATTCCGGGATGGACAACGTGTTGCCATAAGGATGAGCATTATTGGCCTTGATTAAGCGCTTGACGCCGATGTAGCCGAACGTGTTGGGATTTGTCCAAGATCCTTCGGGATACCAGGAGTCGCCGCCGGTATAAAACAAGATGTTGGACTTGGGCAAAATGCGTCCCGCGTTATTGAGCAAGTCGAAGAAGTCTTTCACCTCTTCGTCGGTAAGTTTCATGTCACTGAAATGGGCTTTGATCTTCGCGCGGATAAAATCATCGGTAAGGCCATACTGGTAGCCGATGCGGCCAAGGAGCATATAGTTGTACCAATGCTTAGCTTGGAAGAGCTGACCTTTGAAGGAGTCTTCCTTATCGACGTACTCACGGCCTTGGATATAGCCGTCAGACCCCATAAAGAAACCTGTGACGGGCTTGGGGATCTTTGTGATGTAGGCACGGAGGAAGTCCACGCCGCCATAACGGTGGAAATAGGCATCGTCATTACGCATTTCTAAGAAAAGGTGCTGGCCCTTTTCCATCGTCTCTAAAGTCGGATCGATGAGGTGCGGCTCTTCGACGGCATACATATGCGCGGTGGAATATTTATCGGAGAGGGAGAACGTGCACGGGAGGTCGCTCCAGATGGTTTTCAACGAATTGGCGTCGGAATAATGCATGCGGTGGATGAACTCAAACTGCCGCCCTGGCGTCTTGGCCAATGAAGCTTTCACACCTTCGCCATAGGTATTATGGAGCCAGGTTTCGTTTTCCTCATCGCCATAGCCAACGCTGCCCATGCTGCCGCCGGTTTCGCCGCTGGACTTGGGGAGGTTCATATTCTCGCCCGCTGCTACGCCGATGCCGTCGAGATCCTTATATGTATCGACGAAGGCTTCGACTGCTTTGCGGAAGTAATCGGTTGTCGTTTCGTTATCTTGGGACGGGGTGATGCCGTAATTTCCATGCTCGCCAAAGGTATAGACGTTCCAGAAATAATAATAGACCTTGACGCCACGGTCATGGGCTTTGGCAAAGACGTCTTGCCAGAACTTGATTTTCTCATCGATTGTGATGGTTTTCACCACTTCATAATTGCCTTCTTGATAATGCTCGTCGCGGACCAAGTCAGCGCCGGTTCCCTTATAAGAAGCATCAAAGGGGAGCGTGGTGCGCCACACATCGTTCAACGCGCAATTTTCATAACCGGGCACTTTGACCATGGACGGGAAGGGATTCAGATTCCACAGGGTAAGCACGTTCATGCGGTTTAATGCCATGCGGTCTAACTCTTCTTCCCAGAAACTCATATCCCACATCGCGGGAATGTTGGCCTGGCCGGAATCGCCGCCATCGGTGTAAGAGGGCGTGCGCATGTCTAACGGAATATTGAATTTTAGGCCGCGCGCTTTTAGGCTCGGGGTCACAGTCTCTGCCTTGATGGCGTCGATGCCACCCATCTCAATTTGTTCCGCGATGGAAAGCCCACCATACATGAGCCCAGTCGCGTCGCCGCCGACGACACGAATGTTCTTTCCATCAACGCTGATTTTATAGGCCTCTTCGCCCAAAGAAGCGTCAATTGAATCCAATTGAACCTTATAGGAACCGGAGTCCGAGACTTTCCCTCCGACTTTCGCCACTGCGGATTGAATTTGCGCTTGGGCAAATCCCGCGAGTTTATCTCCTTCTGGGACAACGATGGAAACGTCAATACCATTTCCACCGCCACAGCCCGCTAAAAGGGAAGCAGCAATAGCAAACAAAAGGCCGTTTTTCTTCAACATTTTCATATTTTTCTCCTTATCGTTGATTTAAAACCAAAACCCCTTCTGGTCGCGCTGCACATTGCTTGAACCGCTCGAATAAATTCATCAAATGACGTAAATTGGCTTCTTTGATTCCAACCATGCCAAAAAAATAGGCAAACGGGCCTATCGGTTTCTTGCTACTTGATGCGCAGAAAATCGAAAGCAAAAATAAAACTATGGGCATGCACATAGGAGCGCACATATGATACGAGTCGCCATCGTGGAAGATAACGAGCAGGAACGAGATGAACTCATCGGCATGCTCAATGCATACCAGGAAAAGAACAACACTCATTTCTCCATGGATATTTTCTCCGATGGGTTTGCTTTTTTAGATGCCAAAAAGTTGAACTATGACATCATCTTCATGGATATCATGATGCCCGGCATCAACGGGATGGATGCCTCCCGTCAGCTGCGCAAAATCGATCCGGAAGCCCTACTGATCTTCACCACCTCTTTGGCCCAATACGCAATCGAAGGATATGAGGTGGACGCGCTCGACTTCATCGTTAAGCCGATTGACGAAACGAAGCTAAGCCAGGTATTGGAGCGGGCATCAGAACGACTCAACCACAAGAAAAGACAGGAAGTTATCTTGCACATTCAGTCCTCCATCTTTGTGCGCATCGCCATCGATGACATCATCTATATCCAGGCCGAAGAGCACATGCTCACTTACGTCACCGTAAAGGAGCGTTACGAAGTGTGGAATAGCCTCACGAGCGCCTATAGCGCACTCCCCAATGCGCAATTCTTCCGTCTCAGTCGCAGTGTCGTCATCAACCTCGCATTCGTCAAAGGGCTTTCCAAAGACAACGTCGTGATGAAAGACGGCACAGTATTTCCATTGCCTCGTGGGGGCAAACGGCAATTCATTCAAGCCATGGATGGTTACTTCAATCTATGAACCCTGTCGCGGCCTGGTTTTTGCAATATTTTACCTATTGGAGGTTTACGGCAGAATTCCTCCTCATGGCCCATCTTTTCAATCGGCACTTTGAAAAAGCTCCGCATTTCCGCCTCAAATGGATCCTTATCGTCGTCACGACGCACATTGCGTTAATTCCCTTTACGTTTATCGGGGAATACCTTGTCGGGCGGGGAATCGATTATTACCGGTACTACACGTTCGCCATTTACGCTTTGTTGATCGTTCCTTTTATCGTCACATGCTTTTGCTGCTATAAGACATCTCTGAGCAACAAGTTTTTCGTGGTCATTAGTTCCAACATCCTTCACGATTTTGCGCGCACGGCGTTTTACCTCACCGTCTTTCTCG
>JAFVCC010000128.1 GCA_017479485.1 Bacilli bacterium | reverse complement strand
TTGGGCCAGGGATCGGAGAAGTTCAGATAGATTGCGTCGAAGCGATAGGCATTAAGGCTCGGGAAGAGATCATCGAAGTCCCCACCGATGAGGCGGAGGTTCTCATAATTCTTCCCCTCCAGCTTTTTCGCCGCCGTGGCTAAGACGGATAAGTCACGTTCTAGGCCGAGAAAATGGCCTTCCTTCTTTTGACTCAGACCGATGATGAAATCGCCTTTGCCCATGCCAATCTCCAAATAGACTGGTTCATGCAGCAAGAAGGAATCATGCTCTTCGAGTTGGGGGTAAACGAGTTCTGGATGGTCCTGAAGATAAGGGACCGCCCAAGGTTTGGCGCGGCCTCTCACTTCTTTAATTGCCCCAAAGAGTAAATCGCGTCAGCGAGGATCGGAATCAATTTGTTGAAATCCTCGATATAGAGGTATTCGTTCGGCGAATGGATGTTGCCTTCATGCCCTTTGAATGAAGCGCCATAGGCAACGCAGTTCTTTGCTTCTTTGGCATAGGTTCCACCACCGATGGCCATCGGCTTATCGAAGAGGCGGAGGGTCATGTGCTTGTAGGACTTCATCAAAGTCGTAATCAAAGGATGCTTGGGATCGAAGTAAAGCGGCTTGAGGGCGGAATTGACTTTGACTTCTAGGCCCGTCGCTTTGCTTAACGCCGCCAGCGCTTCGTCGGGATTAGCCTTTTCACCATAACGGTAGTCGACGGTGATGCGGAGATTGCCTTCGTTATATTTGATGATGCCATAGTTGAAGGAAGTATCCCCCGCTTCTTTAAAGCCCTCGCTATAGCAATATCCGCCAAAGGATTTGCCATTAGGATCCGCGATGATCGTAGCGAGTTTCTTCATGGTCTCGTTTTTATAGATTTCGCCAAGGGCGCGGAACGCATTGGCCGCGGCGTTGATGCCCAGTTGCGGCGTCGAACCATGGGCGGATTTGCCCGTGAAGGTGACGATCATGATATTTCCCGCTTCGGCGAGGTCGAACGGAACGCCACTTGCGGTCAATTGGTCTTTGAGTTTCTTATCGGCGGGAAGAGTGACGACGATGCGGTCGCAAACGGCATTCGCCACGACACCGCCATCCATCGCGATGATGGGCTTGAGGTCAACCTTACCCGAGGCTAAAGCATGATGGATGCCTTTTTCCGCATAGATGAGCGGGAATTCGGCATCGGGGGTAAAGCCATAATCGGAATCCGGCTTGTTGAGCTTATGGAAATAATGCGCGAGGCAAGAAGAACCGCGTTCTTCATCGCCGCCCGCGACCAAGCGGACGCGGAATCCTTTGATTAAGCCATTGTCCTTGAGGAGTTTCATCGCCATAAGCGAGGCGATGAGCGGGCCTTTGTCGTCCGTTGCGCCCCTGCCGATGATCATGGCATCTTTGCCTTCACCGACAATATCCGCAGCGAAAGGCTTATGGTCCCATTTGCCCGAGACGGGCACAACGTCGGCGTGCGCATAGACGCCGATGAGCGGGCCGTCATCTTCGCCAAAGCTAAGCTCCGTCGCATAGCCTTCGCAGGTATCCACAGCAAAGCCATAGTCCTTGCCGAGTTTCGCGACAAAGTCGAGCGCAGATTTGACACCTTTGCCGTACGGGGCGCCTTCAGCGACGGTCTTCGCGTCATAGACGGATTCTTTGCCGATGAGGCCACGCAGAGCTTTTAAGCCAAGCTCTTCATAGTTTTTTGCAAGTTTTTTGAAATTCGGGTTCATAGGGACTCCTTAACGAATGGAACGGGTTCTGCGGTGCTGACCAAGTCGCGGCAGTACTTTGCGCGACGCGAGGGCTAACGGCGGAACGATGATGGCTGCAACGGCCATCTCGCCCAACATCCCAAATGCGATTACCAGGAGGAAGGTCATGGTCGTTCCTGTCGCGATGGGACTGGTGGAAGAGAATAAGCCGGCGATGGTGTCAGGATAGAAGATATAGAGATCGAAGAACACCAATGCGGTATGCAGCGCAGTAAGCAATGCACACGCTATGCCTAAGTATAGGCCAGTCATACCCTTTTTGGAAACTTTTCCTATAAAGGAAAGAACGATGCCGGCGACAAGGCCGAAGATCATGCGCGGAGGGATAGCGACCCATGGGTAAGCAAAGAGGGCGTTGAAGCCTGCGGAGCTAAGTGCCTGCATATAGGAAGATAGACCGAAGATCAAGCCGAGCATCAAGCCTTTTTTCCATCCGCCAAGCGCAGCGCCAAGCAGCACCGGAAGATGGAGCAATGTCAATGAGACAAAGGGGGTAATCGCGATATAGCCCATATTCGGCACGAAGGTCATGATGAGGATGATGGCGATGAACACGGCATCAAGCGTCATGCCCGAAATCAGTTCGTGAGTCGTCTTCTCTTTCTTTTCGTAAGGAAGCAGCAAGATAAAGGTGAAGATCAATACCAAAGCGAAAAGAATCACCGAAAGGATGGAAATGTAGTCGTTCATTTTTGGTTCCTCTGATAGATGGAAACGAGTCCCTCAAGAATCAAGTGAGGTTCGTAGTGATAGTCGGTAAATAAAGAAGTTAAGCCGCTGGAGAAGCCGCCGGTAAGGATGCGTTTGCAGGGATATCCCGCTTCTTTTTCGATGGCATCAGCAAGGCCCTTGGAAGCGAAAACGTTGCCAAAAGTTAAGCCGGAATTCATGGAGTCCGCCGTGTTCTTGCCTAAGAAATGAGGCGGGATTTGCGGGGAAACTTCAGGTAAAAGGGCTGCGCCAGAGGATAAGGCGCTCGTCTGTAATCCTATTCCTGCGCCAATCGCGCATCCCGCAAAGGCGCCCTCTTTGTCCACGAGGAAAACTTTGTTCGCCGTTCCAAAATCCACGACGATGCAGCAAGGGCCATATTTCTCTTTTGTCCCCACTGCTGCGGCAATCATGTCCGCACCGACTTCCTTGGGGTTATCGGTATTGATCTTCACGCCGGTTTTAAGGCGCGGTCCAAGGAGTTTCGCCTCGACATGAAAAAGCGCGCGGCATAGGCCACGGTAGATTTCCGTAAGCGCCGGTACGACCGAGGAGATAATCGCTCCGTCGATGCGCGAGCAATCGATGCCTTGTTGCGATAAATAGACTTCAAATGAAGTTCGGACCTCCTCCAAGGAAAGGTCCCTTCGGGAACGGATTCGGTAGAATAGCGGCTGCTTTGTCTCTTCAAAGAAGCCAAAATCCGTCATGGTGTTGCCAATATCGATGGCGAGTAGCATAGGGTCTGCCTCCGTTTCGGTCCACGTAGGGTACCGAACGGAACTACTATACGGGAATGCGCAAAAAAGTACTAGTTCCACTAGAGTGAAAGCGATTGCAAATAGGATTATCCAATATTGCGGATATAGGTAATGTACAATGCGTAGCTCGATTCGTTCGCCAAACGGAAACGGGAGAAAGGCAACTCGCAGGAATAGATGTAGGTTGTGCCGTCCTTCCCTTCGGTGCGGTCCAAGGTAACTTCGACACCGTTTTCTTCATTTATCTCATTGGCAGAATAAACCGTCGGACTACCAGTGAAGTCCCCATAAGAACTGGAAATAATTTTGATTTCAAATTCGATGTGGGAAGCCGCACCGCTGGTCATATAAAGATATCCCGATTCTTTGGACATCTGGATGGTGTTATCAATGCTGACACCGCTTTTGTTCCCGCCGCCCGTGTGTAGCTTGTAACCCATGAAGCCAACTTCGGCTTGATCTGCGTCCATCACGGTAAAGGCGACGTCATCCAAGGTTCCTTGGGCGGGGTTCGCGGGAAGGGCGTTGCAAGTGAGTTCCCACGCGGCGGTAGAAGGCGTAACCGACCCAGCGATTGAGGTGGCACTAGAAGAGCTTCCAACTTCTGCGCCGGAGGAAGAAGAAGCCCCTTCCGTCTCAACGCTGGAAGAAAGGGTTGGTTCCGCCTTAGTTGAAGACGAGGAAACAGCAGGCTCCGCTTCAACACTAGAAGAAGGGATTGGGGTGGCTTCAGAGGAAGAAAGCGAAATATCGCTTCCCTCGCTAGAAGGAATAACCGAGCTATCATTCGGGCCACTCGTTTGTGCGCAGCCAGCAAGAATTAAGGCAGGAATTGCAAGGAAAAAGGGGCGGATTTTCATTTTCGTATTCTCGTAAATTAAGCGACGACAAGATTCAAGATGCGGCCTTTGACGTAGATGACCTTCTTGATTTCCTTGCCTTCGACGAAGGGTTTGACTTTCTCATCAGAAAGGGCGGC
>JAFVCC010000127.1 GCA_017479485.1 Bacilli bacterium | reverse complement strand
GTCTTCATCGGAAACAAGATCCATAAACTACCTGGCAAAGGACTGCTCCTTTTGCCTGGAGAAAAAGAAGTAGGGGAATGCATCGACGTATCCATCCCCGCCCAAGAAAAAGAAATCAGCCTCGCCGTGGAACAAATTCAAACCGCTGCGATGGAAATGTCCCACAACGAGACCGCCAGCGCGATGCTTGCCATTGCCTGCGAGGAAATCGTTGCCAACACCATTCAGTATGGTTATAAGCGCCACCACAAAGCGGAATCTATCGACATTAGTCTGTCGCGGTCGGAGGATTCGTTATTGCTTCGCATCCGTGATGATGGGGTTGCCTTCGACCCAACCGTCTATTCCACGGAAGAGAAAGAAGAGTTCCGCTTCAACGGCATCGAAGTGGTGCGCAATGTCGCGGATGATTTCAAGTACCTCCGCGTTCTCAATACCAACAACACCATCATCAGTGTCTTGCTTTCTCGCCGCGCAGAAGAAAAGCCTGCGGCATAGTAAGTTCTAAGTGAGATAATAATGCGTCTCCTGGGGAGGTGTTATTATGACGGCTTATTGCAAGTTCTATGATGAAGCGGACATGTGGATCCGCATTGTGCTTTCGGTTTTATGGGTGCCTGCATTCCTCTATCGTTTATTCCGGGCTATTTTGGATAAGTGGCAGGACCTTTCTCGCCTCATCTACTTGATCTTAAACGTGCTGCCCATCGTCGGAACCGCGGTAGTTGTTTTGGATATCGTTTGGTGCGCGTTAAGGCGGAACCTCCCGACTTGTTTGGCGGACTTACTTTCGCCAAGCAATCCCGTTTCTTCGGATGCGATTGATGCGGAAGTAGTCGAAGAAAAGGAAAGCGAAGTCAAATAGCATAATCCCAAAAATATGGCGGTTTTACATTGAATAACGCGGAAATATCAGTCGCAATACAGCGCTCCTAAACGATGAATAAAGACTTAGTTCGACATATCGAAGCCAACATTTTCCCTTTATATGATCAAGTGGATCCCGCCCACGATATTCGTCATATCCAGAAGGTGATTGAGAATAGCCTGCGCATCGCGAAACATTACGACGTTGATGAAGACATGGTCTACTGCATCGCCTGTTACCATGACGCGGGGATCCGTCATGGGAGGGAGAACCACGAGAAGACCTCTTCCGAAGTGCTACGGAACGACGTTGCGTTAAAGAGATTCTTTTCGGATGAGCAAATCCGTTTGATGGCGGAGGCAGTGGAAGATCACCGCGCTTCAAGCAATCATGAACCGCGTTCTATTTATGGCTGCATTGTGGCAGAAGCCGATCGCGACATCGATCCTGAACGCATCATCCGCCGCTCTGTCGACTATACTCTTGCCCATCATCCAGAAGCATCAAAAGAAGAGATCCGGTCCATCGTCCTTTTTCATCTCGAAGATAAGTATGGACGTAAAGGTTACCTAAAACTCTACCTCCACGACGAGCGGAATGAAGCCGGACTAGAAACGTTAAGGGTGATGATCGAGACCCAAGAGGCGGCTTCGCGCATTGATCAATTGCTGAACATAAATCCCGCTCGATAGCCATTTTGGGCAAAGGGTTCTTTGGGATTAATGATATACTTGGATTGCAAAAGTATTCTTCCTGCTTTTTCCTCGTGCATATATGCATGCGTTGAGGGTATTATCCTACGTCGCTTCCGTTTCGGTGGCGTTATAAGTAAGGAAGACGGGGTACGTCTATGAAACATTTCGAAACACGAGTCCAGGAACTGAAATACAAGGTACTTAAGGAAATCGCCAAAGGCCTTTTCAACGATACCCTGACCGAGGATTATCCATTTATTCCGGAGCGTATCGTCCCCGGACCAAAGCCCACGATGCGTTGCTGCATCTACAAAGAGCGCGCCATTGTCTTTGAACGCATGAAGCTTGCCATGGGCGGGCATAAGGAAGTCGATAACGTCGTCGAAGTACTGAAAGTCGCTTGCGAAGAGTGCCCCCTTGGCGGATATGAGGTGACGAACCGTTGCCGTGGTTGCATCGCGCACCGCTGCGCCGAAGCCTGCCATCGTAATGCCATCTATTTCGACGTTCATACGCATACCGCCGTCATCGACAAATCCCTGTGCGTCAATTGTGGCATGTGCGCGAAAGCTTGCCAGTATACGGCCATTCAAAATTACATCCGTCCTTGCGTCGCTGCATGCAAGGTCAAAGCCATTTCCATGGACGAAGACCAAGCGGCGACCATCAATGATGAGAAGTGCGTGCAGTGCGGCGCTTGCGTCTATCAATGCCCCTTCGGCGCGATCATGGATAAGTCCTTCATCAAAGACGCCATCAAGATTATCAAGGATTCCGACTTCTCCAAGAAGTACCCGGTCTATGCTATCGTCGCCCCTTCCATCGCGAGTCAGCTGAAGGAAGTATCGATTGGCAAGGTGGTCTCTGCGCTCCATGAGCTTGGGTTTGCCCATGTTGTCGAAGCGGCGCTTGGCGCGGATATGGTGAGCTATGCCGAAGCGAAGGAACTCGCGGAAAAAGGCTTCCTTACTTCCTCTTGCTGTCCGACCTTCGTCAACTACATTAAAAAGAACTACCCCCAATTCACCGACAACATCTCCCATAACCTCTCGCCGATGGCGACCATCGCCAAGTGGATCAAAGAGCATCATCCTGAATGCAAGATCGTTTTCATCGGTCCCTGCATTTCCAAGAAGAAAGAAATCATGGATGAACGCGTCGCTCCTTATGTCGACGTAACCTTAACCTTCGAAGAGCTGCACGCCCTTATCGATGCGCGCGAAATCAACGTCGAAAACCTCGAAGAGGGCGAGCTAGATAACGCTTCTTACTATGGCCGCATCTTCGCCCGCGCCGGCGGATTAACCGACGCGGTGAAAGAAGCCCTAAAGGAGCAAGGCAGCGACTTTGAGGCGAAGCCGATTTCCGTCGATGGACTCGACAACTGCCGCGTGGCGTTAATCAAAGCAAAATCGCCCAACCGCGAATTCAACTTCATCGAGGGTATGGGATGCGCAGGCGGATGCATCGGTGGACCATGCTCATTAACCCACGAAGTCCGCGACAAATCGGAAGTGGACAAATATGGTTCTCAGGCGTCTAGGAAAACGATCGTCGATGCCATCGCGCCGCTTAACGATAAGGCATAACGAAAACGTTCATTTCTAAATTAATCTGATTTTTGCAGAGAAATTGGGGCAACAAGCGAAATAATCATTCGCGGACTTGCCCCATTTTATTTCGATGGATTCACCGTATTGGATTTCCTTTTTAAAGCAGAAGGAAAACTCCTTGATGACTTTTGATTCAAGGTCATCTTGCTCGACGAGGTCGCATAGGAAGTCCATGTATTTTGCGTTATTTACGTGGCCGTTGATATCCACCAGCGAATAAGTAGCGTGAAGCGTTTGACTTAAGCTTAATGGGGGCATCGGGATCGACATGGCTGGGGCTAGTTCGTTCCCCGTTTCTTCTCCCTCGATGTGAATTCCGTTTTCTTTAGGGTCGATAAAGTCGCGCGAAGTTTCATCGATCAGAGTCCATATTCCTGTGGCGCGAATGATGACTTCTCCTTTTTCGTCGATGACTTCAAGGTGACGCGGGAAGAAATAATGCAGCGTTGCCCCAGGATAGCATCTCAAGACAATCTTCTCATCGTAGCTTGGCCAACGAGTGACCACGTATCGAACCGAGGCGATGACCCAAAGAAAGCCACGGTCCAGGGTCATCTTTCTGCCCATGCCAAGCTGCTCGGTATGGGCGATGCAACACTCTTGAAATAAGCGCATCAAAACCGAGGGTCTCAGCCGACGGAATTGATCCACATGTTCGGCGCGTAGCTGCTAGGGCAGTTCGTAACAATTCATTTATTTTTTCGCGAGTTCTTTTTCC
>JAFVCC010000023.1 GCA_017479485.1 Bacilli bacterium | reverse complement strand
TCACGGTAAAGGCGACGTCATCCAAGGTTCCTTGGGCGGGGTTCGCGGGAAGGGCGTTGCAAGTGAGTTCCCACGCGGCGGTAGAAGGCGTAACCGACCCAGCGCTTGAAGTGGCGCTAGAAGAGCTTCCGCCTTCTGCGCCGGAGGAAGAAGAAGTCTCTTCCGTCTGAGCGCTGGAAGAAAGGATTGGCTCCGCCTTAGTTGAAGACGAGGAAACAGCAGGCTCCGCTTCAACACTAGAAGAAGGGATTGGAGTGGCTTCAGAGGAAGAAAGCGAAACCTCGCTTCCCTCGCTAGAAGGAATAACCGAGCTATCTTTCGGGCCACTCGTTTGTGCGCAACCAGCAAGAATTAAGGCAGGAATTGCAAGGAAAAAGGGGCGGATTTTCATTTTCGTATTCTCGTAAATTAAGCGACGACAAGATTCAAGATGCGGCCTTTGACGTAGATGACCTTCTTGATTTCCTTGCCTTCGACGAAAGGTTTGACCTTCTCATCAGAAAGGGCGGCGGACTTCACTTCTTCTTCGCTCGCATCGGAGGGGAGAGAAAGGACGTTACGCGTTTTGCCGTTGACCGAAACGGCGATCTTCATCTCGCTCTTCACAAGCTTGGATTCGTCGCATTTTGGCCAGGGAACATAGGTGATGAGTTCCTTATGGCCGAGGCGTTCCCACATCTCTTGTCCGACGAAGGGGCAGATGCAAGAGAACATCTGGACGAAGCCCTCGATATAGGGACGATAGAGGGATTTCGCCTTGTAGCAGTCATTGATGAAAATCATCATCTGAGCGATCGCGGTGTTGAAGGAAAGATCCTCGAAATCCGTGGTCGTCTTCTTGACGAGGAAGTTATAAGAATAATCAAGTTCGCCGCTATTAGAATTGCTAATGCGCTCGGCAAAGGAAGGCTCATCGATGAGGCGGTAGACGCGCTCGATGAAGCGGTGAGCGCCATCAAGGCCCGTGGTGGACCATGGCTTCACTTCGTTTAACGGCCCAGCAAACATCTCAAAGAGGCGGAGGGAGTCGGCGCCATGGCTTTCGACGATGTCATCGGGGTTGACGACGTTGCCGCGGCTCTTGGACATCTTCTCACCGTTTTCGCCAAGGATCATGCCCTGGTGATAGAGGCGCTGGAAGGGTTCTTTGCAATCCACTACGCCAATGTCATAGAGGAATTTATGCCAGAAGCGGGCGTAGAGGAGGTGCAAGACAGCATGTTCCGCCCCACCGATATAAAGGTCGACGGGAAGCCAATGCTTCAGCAGCTCTTTATCGCAGATTGCATCGGGGTTATGGGGATCGATGTAGCGGATGTAATACCAGCAAGATCCCGCCCACTGCGGCATGGTGTTGGTTTCGCGGCTGCCTTTACGTCCATCTGGAGTAACGTAATCAAGCCAAGCAGAAGGCGCCATAGCTAAAGGTGGCTTGCCACCGGTAGAGGGCTGATACTTATCCATCTCAGGAAGGGTGAGAGGGAGTTGGTCCTCAGGAATCGGGAATTCGGTTCCATCTTCGAGGGTGACCATCGGAATCGGTTCGCCCCAATAACGCTGACGGGAGAAAATCCAGTCGCGAAGCTTGTAGTTGATAATGCGTTCGCCCGCGCCAAGTTCCATGAGTTTCTTGGTGATCGCGACTTTTGCATCGGCGATGTTAAGTCCATTTGCGAAGGAGGAGTTGATGTGTTTGGCATCACCCGTGAACGCGTTTTCGCTGATATCCCCTTCAAGAACTTGAATCATCTCAAGTCCATGCTTCTTGGCGAAAGCATAGTCGCGCTCATCGTGGGCAGGGACTGCCATAACGGCGCCAGAGCCATAGGAGCCAAGGACATAGTCGGCCACGTAAACCGGGATGGTCTTGCCATTGATCGGATTCTTCGCATAGACGCCAAGGAAGACGCCGGTCTTTTCTTTCTCGGTTCCGGTACGGGCGAGGTCGGATTTGCCCGCGGCGGCTTTGACATAGGCTTCCACCGCTTCTTTTTGTTCCGGCGATACAAGTTTCTCCACTAAGGGGTGTTCGGGGGCGAGACAGCAATAAGTGCAGCCGAAAAGGGTATCGACGCGGGTGGTGAAGACACGGAAGGAATCTTCCTTCCCCTCGATCTTGAATTCGATGGAGACGCCTTCGCTGCGGCCGATCCAGTTACGCTGCATCTCTAAGGTCGACTTAGGCCAATCGAGATCTTGGAGATCCTCGGCGAGGCGGTCGGCGTATTTGGTGATCTTAAGCACCCATTGACGCATCGGCATGCGGATGACCGGAAAGCCACCCACTTCAGACTTGCCGTCCACCACCTCTTCGTTGGCTAAGACGGTTCCAAGTTCGGGGCAATAGTTGACTGGAATGTTGCTGACATATGCGAGGTCATGGGCGTAAAGCTGGAGGAAGATCCACTGCGTCCATTTGTAATAGTCTGGGTCAATGGTCGCGACTTCCTTGCTCCAATCGTAGGAGAAGCCCAAGGAGTTGATCTGCTTTTTGAAGTTCTCGATGTTCTTGCGGGTGAACACTTCCGGGTGGACGTTGTTCTTGATCGCGAATTGCTCGGCGGGAAGGCCAAAAGCGTCCCAGCCCATCGGATGGAGGACGTTAAAGCCGTGCATGCGCTTCATCCTGGCGACGATGTCGCTGGCGGTATAGCCTTCGGGATGGCCGACGTGGAGTCCTTGTCCAGAAGGATAAGGGAACATATCCAAGACATAGAACTTCGGCTTGGAGAAATCATGGGTGTCGCAGTAGTAGGCATTTTGGGCGGCCCATGCTTCCGCCCATTTCGTCTCAATGTTTTTGTAATCGTAGCTCATAACGCTTGAATTATACGTTTTTCCCTAAAAAGGGAAATAGAAAGGCGTTCTTGTTTCGCGGCAATCGAACGTTTAAGAACGAGGAAAAACGCATATTTTCACTGCAAAACCCCATTATTTTGCGAAAAGAAAACCCCAGGAAGGTCCTGGGGTGTTCAGGGTGACATTACCGGTTGACGAGCTCTTTGTAGATGCCGAGGTAGAGTTCCGCGGAACGTCTCCACGAGTGATCGGCTTTGATCGCATTGACCACGAGCTTGCGCATCTTCTTCGAATCGGCGTAGACATCTAACGCCAAGTCGCAGGCATAGCGGAGGCCACCGACATCATAGTCGTTGAAGAGGAAGCCATCGGCGACATCGTCGTTTTGGCCGTCATAGGCAACGATCGTATCGGCGAGTCCGCCGACGCGACGGGCGATCGGAAGAGTACCATAACGCTGGGCAATCATCTGCCCGATGCCACAGGGTTCGAATAACGAGGGCATGAGGAAGAAGTCGGAACCCGCATAGATATCGTGGGCGAGGGCGTTGGAATAGCCACGGTAGATCGCCGCGCGGCGCGGATAACGGGCGTGGAGGTCTTCGAGGCGGTTCTCAAGATCCGCTTCGCCAGAGCCGAGGATCGCGATTTTATCACCGCGGGCGATGAGCTCTTCCGCATAGCCGATGATCAAGTCGATGCCTTTTTGCCAGGTGAGGCGGCTCACGAGGCCGAAGATCGGCGCATCATCGTCATCGAGGTCCATGGTCTTGATGAGTTTCTTGCGGCAAGCTTTTTTGCCCGTCGCAAGTTTAGTCGCGGAGAAGTGCCCCGCGATAAGGGGGTCGGTTTCGGGGTTGAATTCTTCTTCGTCGACGCCGTTGACGATGCCGGTGAAGTCGGCGCGGCGGAGTTCAAGGACGCCATCAAGCCGCATCGAATCGCCCGGGGAAAGGAGTTCGTTCGCGTGGTTTGGAGACACCGCGACGATCTTGTCGGAGAAGACGATGCCGGACTTAAGCGTCGATACCATACCATCGAAGCGCACCGAGCCATCATCATAGAGACGGTCGGGAAGGTTATAGAACTGGCCGAGGAAATAACGGTCGACGTATCCTTTAAACGCCTCATTATGAAGCGTCATGACAAAGCGAGTTTTCGCAAAAGTCGGATCGAGCTGGTTCTGCTCACGGATGAGCACGGGCAGCATGCCGACCTGCCAGTCGTGGATGTGGATGATGTCGGGTTTGATGCCGAGGAATCCGAAGACATCGCGTGCGGCAAGGGTGAAGAAGGCGAAGCGCTCGCCATCATCATCGTAGCCATATAAGCCATCGCGACGGAAATAATAGTCATTGCCGATGAGGATGTAATTGACCCCAGAGACTTCCGTTTCATAGATTTCAGCGTTTTGATGTCTCCAGGATAAGGTCACCTCAAACGAACCGCGACGGGTCACCGTGAGGTTGGCGCGCTCCTTCACCGTTTTGTAGAAGGGAAGGATGATGAACGCCTCATGCCCCATGCGGCAGAGTTCGCGGCTTAACGATCCGATGACGTCCGCAAGGCCACCGGTTTTGCATAGAGGGTTGGCCTCCGAGGCCACCATCGCTATTTTCATAGGATGGCTCCTTGGGCGACGTAGATGGGATCTTTTCCTTTGCCTTTGATGACGTGGTCACGCTCGACGATGGAATACTTGTCGATTAAGACGTTCTCCACCATCGCTCCTTCGTTGATGCTGACGGAAGAGAAGATGATCGAGTTCTTGATCACCGCGCCTTTGCCGATATGGACGTTACGGGCGATGATGGAATTGATGACTTTGCCTTCGATGCGGGCACCGTTGGAAACGTAGGAATTATGGACTTCCGATTCCTGGCCATAAAGGGCTGGCGGGGTATCGTGAGTCAAGGTGTAGACGGGCCAATCGGGGCGGAAGAGTTGATCGGATTTATGCTTATCGAGCATCTCAAGCGAGTAGTCCATATAGTGGGCGAAGGAATCGACCGAGCGGACAAAGCCGTCATAGTATTCGACCGCGATGGAGATCGCGCCTTCCTTATAGGCGACCATGATCAAAGAGAAGAGGTCACTTTGCGGATATAGCGGAGCGTACTTACGGAGCAAGTCGATGAGGGAGGGACGGTTGATGATAAAGGTGTCGAGGCTCACGACTTTGGGCGTGGAGAATTGGCCTTTGTTGGCGACGGCATCCACGAGAGTTCCTTTGTCGTCGAATTCGAGGACATAGCTGCCGAGCCAGCTCGATTTGAGGTTGCGCTGCTTGGAGGCGACGATGGTCACGGCGCGCTCGCTCTGCTGGTGGTTGCTGACGTAGGGACGGAGGTCCATCGCGCAGACGAGATGCGACGGCACGAAAGCGAAGAGGGAACTCTTGGAATCATAGAGGAGCCAATCGTTTTCGAGGAGGTTATTGACGTCGGTGTTTAAGCGCGGGTCGCGGTGGCCGGGTTCATTGTAGAGGATGTGGGTATGGCCGATCTTGGTGTTGATGACCCAGGAATTCATGGATCCGAGGTGTTTCAAGATCGAACGCTGATGGTCTTTGACGAGCAGTCCGACCTGGGAGATGCCCGAGTTGCAAAGGTTGGAAAGCGCGAAATCGCAGAAGGCATAACGGCCAAGGAAGGAGGTGGAGCCTAAAGGACGCGCTTGGGTGATGGGAAGCACTTCCGGTGCGGTATGGAAATTGGCAATACCAGTGACGTTTTTCATTTGACGGTCCTCCCTCCCGCGAATAAGGCAATGCCATCGCGGCTTGCGTTGACTTCTTCGTCTTTGTGCACGATTTCATTCGGCGCGACGAGGCAGTCATAGACTTTGGCGCCCGCACGGACGTGGCAACCATTCATCAAGACGGTGTTATAGCATTCCGCGCCTTCATCTACGATGACGTCGGAAGAAATGACACAGTGGTCGACCGTGCCACGGATGACCGCGCCCTGGTTGATGAGGCAATCACGAACGACGGCGTCCGGTCCGATGTATTGAGGCTGGCAATGGTTATCCTCGGAATAAATATGGGCAGTATTCTGGATGGAATAGAGATCGATTTCCGGGTCGCCAGAAAGAAGAAGGTCCATATTGGCTTCGTGGAGGGAAGAGATGGTTCCTACGTCCTTCCAATAGCCGCCATAACGGTAGGCGAGCAGGCGCTTTTCGCGGGCAATCATCGAGGGGATGATGTCCTTGCCGAAGTCGTGGTCGGTCTTTTCTTTAACCGCGTCGGCCTTAAGGTATTTCTTCAAGGTCTTGTAGGTGAAGATATAAATACCCATGGAAGCCAAGGTGCCTTTGGGCTGCTTGGGCTTCTCTTTGAAGCCGATGATGAAGTTGCGCTCATCGGTTTCGCAGATGCCAAAGCGGGAGGCTTCTGCAAGAGGAACCTCACGCACGGCAACGGTGCAATCGGCTTTGTTCTTGATGTGCTGTTCGAGCATCTCGTCGAACGTGGTCGCGTAGATGTGGTCGCCCGAAAGAATCAAAACGTATTCCGGATCGAGTTCATCGAGCCAATCCAAGTTCTGGTAGATGGCGTCGGCGGTGCCGGCGTACCAATTGGACCCTTGCTCGGTCTGTTTCGGAGAAAGGACACTGGTGAGGCAGTTAACGCCGTTAAGACCCCAGTTCTTACCGTTTCCGATGTACGAGTTTAGGGCGCTGCTTTCATATTGCGTCAAAACGCCCACGTGGGTGATTCCCGAGTTCGCGCAGTTGGATAAAGGAAAATCGATGATGCGGTATTTCCCGCCGTAACTGACCGCTGGTTTCGCGAGCTTCTTTGTAAGTGCTCCCAGACGGGTCCCTTTACCCCCGGCGAGAATCATCGCTGCTATTTTTATGGCCATGCGAGGACCTCCTACAAATTAGTTTAACTTAGTTAAAAACTAAAAGCATCCTATTCTTGGCTAAATTACCCAATTTACAATGCTAAAGGCATAGATTGTCCAACTAATGGCATAAAACGACCATCTTCCTCTTGGCAGAAGGGTGGTTTCCACCCCGACAAAGTAAAAAAGATTGCCACCTCTTTGCGAGCGTGCTATATTACACCACGCGTCTAACGCGGGAGGTGAAGTTATGTCTAGATATTGCCCTGTCACCGGCAAAGGTCCCGTCAGCGGAAATACCCGTAGCCACTCTTTGAGGGCTACCCGTCGTCGCTGGAACGTGAATCTTCAAAAGCGTAAAGTTGAGATCGATGGAAAGATCGTTGAGATCCGTATCTCCAACCGCGCTTATCGCACGTTGAAAAAATCGACCAAAGGCGCCAAGTAATTCTTGGCAGAAGAATAATGCCGACCAAATTGGTCGGCTTTTCTTTACATCTGGGCTAAGGCTAGCAACGAGAATCCAAGCAATGAGATCACGCTGCCTAGAAGCGAGAGGAGCATCATCGACCACTGCGTAAAGGCCAGCACGAAAACCTTGGGACGCGAGGCATCGACATTGCCTTCTTCATCGACCGTCGTATTGAGCCTCGTCCAATCCGAAAGCTTCGGGTTGACCATAAAGCCAGCCTCCGTGAGGCCTACCGCTCCAATCAATACGGCGAAGGTAATGGATAAGGGCCGGGTAAGGGGCATGTGGTTTGCGAACAAGATACAGGAAAGGGCCATCTGAATAACCGCAAAACCGCCAAAGCAAACGAACGAGAATAAATGGGGCTTAAAGACGTAAGGCTCAATCCAGCTCATTGCCACCAGCGCGACGTCTTTGAGTAACGCAACGACAACAAGCAAAACCGCGAAAGGTATCAACCCTTCCACCAGTTTTCCATATAAAAGAGGGGCCGAGGCAGCGATGGCATCAATGACGGCATAGCTAATCAATAAGATACGCGCGCTCCTACGCATATAATCCCGACCTTCAAAAAGTTCCTGAGGGAAATTTCGAAGGAAGGAATAAGATGTCGCCCCACTATTTTTATTGGCGCGAAGCCCAAAGAAAACAAAGAAGAAAAATGTCGAAAGCAAAAGCAATCCTAGTCCAATGAGCCAACCATAGACCGCGCTGCTCATCTTAAAAGCTCCTGAATGCGCCGCGCATAATCTTCATGGCCATAGATATAGCTGCCAGCGACCAAAACATCCGCCCCAAAGCGCACCGCAATTTTCGCGGTTTCATCGTTGATCCCACCATCGACTTCAAGGTAGATTTTCTTTCCAAGTTCATCGATATGCTTTCGGAAATAAGATAACTTCTGCAGGGATTTTTCCATAAATTTCTGCCCGCCTTTGCCCGGTTCGACGCTCATGACGAGCACGAGGTCTAATTCCGGTAAAAAAGGAAGCAGCACATCTTCTGGCGTATCGGGTTTGATGGACATGCCACAAAGTAGTCCCGCGTCATGAATCGCATGGAGGCAAGCGAAGCGGTCCTCATCGTTATCGTAAGATTCGTAATGGAAAGTGATGAGCTCCGATCCCGCAGCAGCGAATTCGTCAATCATCGATTTGGGGTCGGCCACCATCAAATGGGTGTCGCGGATCATCTTTCCCGCGAAGGGAGAGATGCGGCGAACCAGTTCCGGTCCAAAGGTTTTTGCAGGAACGAAAACGCCATCCATGACATCGAGGTGGATGAATTTCGCGCCGGCGGGCTCCACTTTCAAAACTTCCGACTCGATATGATCGAAATCGGCGGAGAGGATCGATGGGGCGACAATGATGGGTCTCATTTGAATCCAAAGAGCTTGCGGAGCAAACCCTTACGCTCCTTAAAGTTTTCGGTGTCCGACATCGCGCGGACGATGGCTTGGTTCATTTCCATAGCCGTCATGAAGCGCTCTTCGGCGCGCTTACGGCAGGCTTGAATGATGATCTTATCAATGGAACGCGGCACGGAAGGCACGGTTTTGCTTGCTTCGGGGAAGCGTTTGCGCATTTGCTTCATCGCGACCTCCTCGACACTTTGGCCGTCGAAAGGGACCGAACCGGTCAACATCTCATAAAAGATGATGCCCATAGAATAGATGTCGTTGGAGATGGCGACGGGGGCGCCCATGATCATCTCGGGAGCGCAATAATAGATGGTGCCTTGGATGGAATCGCCTTCATTGGTCGTGCCAATCGGGGCGGCAATGCCGAAGTCGCTGATCTTTAATGTGCCATCCGACATATAGAAGAGGTTATCGGGCTTTAAGTCGCGGTGGACGATGCCGTGACGGTGCACATAGTCGACCCCTGAGGTGAGCTGCAGCATCACTTCGCAGGCATCAAATAGGCTTAACGCTCCCGCGAAATTCAGTTTGTCGCGAAGCGTCTGGCCACGGATGAACTCGTTGGCCATATAGGGCCTGCCCTCGATCGTGCCCCGTCCATAGACGCGGACGACGTTGGGGTGATTTAAGCTTGCCGCAGAGGCGGTTTCATTCAGAAAACGGCTGACGTTCTCCTGATTGGACATCAGTTCTTCTTTCATGACCTTCAACGAAACGATGCGTTTGGAGATGAGGTCATTGGCTTCATATACGTCCGCCATTCCACCGGTGGCGATACGGGAGACGATGCGGTAGCGGTCGTCGATTTTATCCCCGATCTTAATCATGTCGGTCCGTCTCCCAAATCGCGATGGCCATGTTGTCGGAGCCGCCGTTAGCGTTGGCTTCGGCAATGAACGAGGAAACCTTTTGGTCCGTGCGCTCGTCGGTGGAGAGAATCGCGCGGATTTCCGGCTCCGAAATATTGTTGTATAGCCCGTCGGAGCAAAGCAAAATCGTCTCCCCTCCATAGGGGCGGACGGTGAGGTCGAGGGAAGCGCTCGGGTAGATGCCCAAAGCGTTCATAAGAACATGGCGGTTGGGCGAAGATTCCTTTTCGCTCTCCTCGATTTGGCCCGAGCGGTAGAGATAATCGATGTAGGTTTGGTCGCTGGTGAGGCGGACTAAGCCGCGTTCATCGAAGCTATAAGCACGGGAATCGCCAACGTTTGCAATCGTCATGCGGTTGCCTTGGATCAGCACGGCGACAAGCGTCGTCCCCATGCCTTCGTAGGCGGGATTGCTTTGGGCTTCGTTATAGATGATGGCGTTAGCCTCCTTGACGACACGGCGCAGCCACGCACGTGCAAAAAAGGGAACGATCCGCTTCTTGTTACGGAAGGACTCAACGACGTGGTCGAGGGCCATTTTGGAGGCGTAGTCTCCTTTATTTTGGCCACCCATCCCATCGCAGACGACCATGAAAGCATCGCCTTGGTAATTGGTCAACACGAAAGCTTGGTCTTCGTTCGAGACGCTGACCCTACCGATATAGGTGCGAGAGGCGATATGTCCTTT
>JAFVCC010000126.1 GCA_017479485.1 Bacilli bacterium | reverse complement strand
GACGAATTCAAAGGCAAAGTCGACATCATCGACTCCCGCTCCCTCTCCACCGGCATCGCCCTCCATTGCTTCTATGCCCGCAAGTTGGCCCGTAAAGGCTTAGCCCCGGAAGAAATCGTCAAGAAGGTGCAGGAGCGCATCCCTTATGGCCAAGCCTCCTTCTCCCTCGAATCGGTCAACTTCCTCTATAAAGGCGGACGTTGCTCCATGCTCCAGATGCTTGGCGCGAACCTCCTTCAGTTAAAACCCGAGATCTTCGTCAAAGACGGCAAAATGGTCAGCGGCGCCAAATACCGCGGCCCCATGAAGAAAGTCGTCATGGAATATGTCGAAGACACCTTGAAACTCTTCCCAAATCCCGACCCAGAAGAAGTCTTCATCACCTATAGCACCGCACCCGACGAAGTCCTTGACGCGGTCACTGAGCGCCTTCAAAAAGCAGGCTTTAAAAACATCCATAAGACCCGCGCGGGCGGAACGATTTCCTGTCACTGCGGCCCTCACTGCCTTGGCATCCTCTACATCAACGACGGCCCGCACCCGCTCGACTAATCAATAGCCAAAATAGCGTACATGCAAAAAAGCGCATCCGGATTCATCGCTTGGATGCGCTTTTGCTTATCTCTAAGCGAGTAACTCAGGCTTTAATCGATCTTCTTCGGTGATTTCCCGCACGGGTTTACAGGGACTACCGAAGGCTAAGGTAGAAGGCGGAATGTCTTTGCTTACCACCGATCCCGCCCCGATGACGGAACCTTTGCCAATGCGCACGCCCGGAAGGATCGTTACATTGCCCGCGATCCAGCAATCATCCTCGATGACGATGGGTTTGCCATATTCTTTGTCGGTGATGTAGCCTTTGTCGCTCTGATAGAGATTGCGCTCCTGAAAACGAAGCGGATGAAGCGGGGTGAGGATGCTGACGTTTGGCCCCATGAAGACGTGGTCTCCAATATGGACGGGGCAGACGTCGAGGATGGTCAAATTGAAGTTGGCGTAGCTTTCTTTCCCCATGGAGATGAAGCAGCCGTAATCGAAATAGATCGGACCTTGAAGGTAAGCGCCTTCGCCGAAGTTGATACCTAGTTCTTTAAGTATCGCCGCGCGCCTTTCTTCTTCCGTCTCGTCGGTCGCGTTATATTCGCGGCATAAGCGGTGGGCTTTTTGGCGGAGCGAAAGTAGCTCCGCGTCATTCGGGTCATAGATAAGGCCCTTTAACATGCGTTCTTTTTCAGTCATGGTTATTCTCCTTCTTTAGTAACATCAAAGCTTCCTTAAGACTAAAAGCGAAGTAATTCGCCGCCTTTTGGTGTTCTTTTGGATCCTTGGTCATCTTTTCGTCATAGACGCCCAAAGTAAGGTAGCCCGCTTTCGCGGCGAGGCAAAGCGGCTTTAAGGAATCCTCAATCACGAGGGTATTTTCGATATGCGCGTCAAAACGCTTCACGAGGGTGTCATACATCTTCGTCGAGTCTTTGCCGCTAGGGACTTCTTCCGCGTCGATATAGGACTGGAAGTATTTCTCAAGTCCAAGCCGACGTAAACAAGGCTGATAAAGCGAAGGGGAATTCGACGTCGCGACAACAAGGGGAATACCCGAAGAAGCGCAATAATCCAAGAAAGCAATCGCCCCGTCTTTTAACGGGATGTTCTCTTCATATTCTTTCTTCGCGAGGGCGTCCCATTCGCCAAGGATCTCTTCTTTGCTTAAGGAAGGGAAATAGGTATCGCGGGTATATTCGGCCCCTTTGCTTAAGCCCATGACCGCGATTTCTTTGCCATAATGCGATGGCAAAGGCAAGCCATGTGAAGCAAAGAAAACGCGGTCCACCTCATCCCAGATTCCCGAGGAGTCTAAAAGCGTCCCATCGAGGTCGAAGATGATGAGTTCGACGTCTTTCCCTGCGTATTTCATAGCAGTCAAAGCATAGCAAAAGTAGGGGATATAGGGAATGTCGGACGCGTTATTGTTTGCGAAATAGTGTGGATTTTACATGGAAAAACATGAACTATATGAATTTCACATATAAAACGCTTTACAAATCTAAAGCGGTAAACTATCCTATCGGAGGTTCAGCACTTTAGCGAACTAAACTAAACGGAGAAAACACCATGAAATCACACGCCTTATTCCTCACCTTCGCCGCTTTCGCCGCCCTCGCCTCATGCTCTTCGCCAAAAAGTGATTATAGCCAAGTAACGAACTCGAAATTCCTTAACGTCGGCATCACCATCTATGAGCCCATGGACTATTTCGATGAAGATGGTGAAACGATCGTCGGCTTCGACGCAAGCCTCGCTAGGGACTTCGCGAAAAGCCTTGGAGCAACCGCGCGATTTACCCTCATCGCCTGGGACTCCAAGATTCTCGAGTTAAGCAGTGGGGCGATCGACGTCATCTGGAATGGCATGACGATCACCGACGAGCTCAAATCCAACATCGACGTCTCTACCGCCTACGCGACCAACTACCAATGCGTCGTGGTCAAAGAAAGCCGCCTCGCCGAATTTACCTCCCCCGATTCCTTAAAGACCTTCAAAGTCGCCGTCGAGGCGGGATCAGCGGGCGCTACCGCGGTCAAATCCTATGTCACTCCCATCGAAGTCCGTTCGCAGGAAGCCGCGCTTCTTGAAGTTAAGTCCGGCTCAAGCGACGCCGCGGTCATCGACGTCACCATGGCCAACGCGATCGTGGGCAAAGCCGATTTCACCGGTTTAGCCAAAGTCGCGCCCGAAGCGATCGCCTTCGATAAAGAGGATTTCGGCGTCGGCTTAAGGAAGGGCTCCGACCTGACCTCGAGACTCAATACCTTCCTTAAAGGCGCCTATGCGGATGGGTCTATGGCCAAACTATCCGAAACCTACGGCGTCGCCTTAAATGACGCGACCTTAAAGGCCTAGCACATGGAACGCTTCGCTGAAGTGAGCCTCGAACTCCTCGGCGGATTCAGCAGTTCGGTGCTCCTATTCCTCTTCACGTTAATCCTCTCCCTGCCCTTAGGGCTCCTCCTATCGGCAGGGCTATTAACGAAGGTCCCTTTGATCCGCTACCCCGTCAAAGCGGTCGTCACGGTGCTCCGTGGCACGCCGCTAATGCTGCAGATCTTCGCGATCTTCTATGTGCCTGGCCTCTTATTTGGCTTTGTTTGGCCAAGCCTAAGCACCGGCATCGCTTATTTCGACGAGCTCTTCTCCACCCGCTTTTTCGCCGCTTTGACGGCCTTCGCCATCAATTACGCCGCCTATTTCGCCGAAATCTTCCGCGGAGGCTTCCAAAGCATCCCCAAAGGCCAGATTGAAGCGGGGGTGGTGCTTGGGATGAGCAAAAGCGAAATCTTCTTCCGCGTTTTGCTCCTTCAGATGCTGCGGAGGGTCATTCCGCCTCTAGGGAACGAAGTGGTGACCTTAGTCAAGGACACCTCCTTAGCCAACGTCATCGCCGTGACGGAGCTGATGTTCCACGCGACGAAGCTACTAAACGCCGGCCTCATCTACCCCATCTTCTATGCGGGCGCGTTCTATTTCCTCTTCAACGCCCTCGTCACCGTCTTATTGAAGAAAACCGAGCAGAAGCTCGAATTCATTCGCGTATGAGCTACTTAGAAATCCGATCCTTGCGTAAATCCTTCGATGGCGAGACGATCCTCCAAGACGTCTCCTTTAGCCTCGAAAAGGGCGAGACGTTCGTCATCATCGGGAAGTCGGGGTGCGGCAAGACGACGTTATTACGCTGCCTCAATGGCCTCGAGGATATCGACTCGGGCCAAATCCTCATCGAAGGGAAGCCCTATAACACGAAAGCGGAATCTTCGCGCCGCTTTGGCCTCGTCTTCCAATCCTTCAACCTCTTCCCCCAATATACGGCGATTGAAAACGTCCGCCTCCCCTTAGGTCTCGAGCAGAGGAGGAGAAAGAAAAAGAAGTTACCTTATATCGGAGAAGCGGAAGTGCTTAGCATCACCAAAGAATACCTCGCTAAAGTAGGCCTAGAAGATAAAGCTTCCTCTTATCCTGGGGAACTTAGCGGTGGCCAGCAGCAGCGCGTCGCCATCGCCCGCGCCATGGCGCTTCGCCCCGACGTCCTTTGCTTCGATGAGCCTACCAGCGCCCTCGACCCCGTCTTAAGCGAGGAAGTAGCTCATCTCATCCGCGAATTAAAGCTCAAATAT
>JAFVCC010000125.1 GCA_017479485.1 Bacilli bacterium | reverse complement strand
TGAATTCATATTTACGCGTCTTCTTAAAGGAGATGTAATTAGGCAAAACTAAGAGGTTGGTGATCACGGTAATCACCGTGGGAAGAATGGTAAAGAAGGCGTAGATTAAGACTTCCTTTTCCGCGGATTCTTTGGTGGCTGGAGGGTGGATAAAGACGTAAATGAATAGCGCCGAAATGGCGATGGCCATGATGGAGCGGATGGTGATGTAGATATGCTTCTCAAGGGCGATATAAATCCATTCGAAGGAAAATAGGCCCACGAGGTAATTGAGGCTCAGTAAGAAGATGAGCCCATTGTTTTCTTGTAATGCCGGAATGGAGAAGACTAAGGCACATTCAAAGACAAAAGAGAGCAACGTCGTGACCGACTGGATCAAGAAGAATTGCTGGGCCATATGGGAGAGGGCTTCGCGGTCGTTACGGACTTTGCTGCATTCGCGGATGGCGATGTTCGGAATGGATATTTTGGCGAGGACCAAGAAGTAATAGACGAAGGTGTTGGCCCAGGTGTATAGGCCAAAAGTCGCATCGCCCAAAGCGCGGGTCACATACGGGAAGGTGATGAAGGACAAAACCGTCATCGTCAAAGTACGAATCAAGTTGATGACCACGTTGACGCGGAGGTCCGTGTATTTGAAGGGCGCAGCGCTAGGCATGGCTAGAATTATATACGCGAGGGGACAAAATTGGGCGCGCATTATGCACGAGCGTCAATTTCTCGCCCAAAAAGTGGCAGGAAATGCCATGGCGACATTGAATCGAGTGGGAATTCCCCCATAATTATGGCGTTGTTATGAAGATTCTCATCGTCTGCCAATTCTTCTACCCCGAGGGCTTTTCCATCAATGATGTGGCGAAGCGCCTTGTGGAGCTTGGCCATGATGTTTTGGTCGTCACGGGGCAACCGAACTACGGCTATAAGAAGATCATGGATGGCTATGAACATGTGACGGATGAAGTTCTTTTTGGAGCGCGGGTGCACCGATGCAAACTGAAGCCCCGTAAAGAGAGCCGACCGTCCATCATCACGAACTATCTTTCCTTTTGGCATTCCTCGAAGAAATATCTCCGCAACATCAAGGAAGAATTCGATGTCGTCTATTCGATGTCGCTTTCTCCCCTAATTTCCATTGTTGGCGCGACGATTTATGCGAAGAAGCATCACGTCCGTCATGTGCTGCACTGCTTGGACCTTTGGCCAGAATCGACTGTGGTTACTGGCGCGGTAAAAGAAGGGTCGCTCGTTTACCGCATCCTCTATCATTGGTGCAAAAAGATCTATTCCAATATCGATGAGATTCTGATTTCTTCCCCCTCTTTCGAGCGTTATTTCCGCGATGTCTTGCGCATCGATCATGTGCCCTTAACCTATGTGCCTCAGCCGCCTCAAATCGCCGAACCCTCCGAAGAGGTGCATTACACTCACCAGGTCAACTTTGTTTATGCGGGAAATATTGGGCGACTCCAACTCGTGGAAGAACTTGTCAAAGCCGTCGACTTGATTAAAGACCGGCTCGACGTTTGCCTCCACCTCATCGGGATGGGTGGACGTAGCGATGCCGTAATGGAGCTGGTGAAAGAACGTCAACTCGGAGAATTCGTCAAGTTCTATGGTGTGAAGTCTCGAGGCGCGACGGCTGCCTATTATCAAAACGCCACGGCGATTCTTGTTCCCTTAACTCACCAAGGAACAGTGGGGGAGACGATTCCCTCAAAGCTGAACTCCGCTCTCTATTATGGCCGACCGATTCTTGGTGTTATCGGTGGCGATGGGGCGAAGCTTATCGATGAGGCGAAGTGCGGCGTTCTTTCTGAAGGAGAAGATCCCGCCTCGATTGCGAGAGCGATGATGACCTTAGGCGAAATGGATGAAAAAACGCGGAAGATACTTGGCAGAAACGCCCGCGAATTCTTTGATCAAAAATATCGTTTAGAAGAAGTTATCGACGAAATCCTGAAGCATCTAAATTCTTCAAAAATCTCTGCAAATTAAACGCGGATTTGTTTTTACCATACATTTCAACGATGAGCGATTTCGCATCGTTTTGGCGTAGGTTAATCAGTTTTCCATCCGCGTCTAAATGAGTTTGCATGAAGGAAAGGAAGTCCCCTTCGATCCAGTTGATGGCCTCGCCAAAATCCGCGCGTAACGGCGTGGTTAACGTCGAGGCAATCACGTTTCCATAAGTAAGGTATTCCATGACTTTGGAAGGAACGGCCAGCGCGTCTAGAGTTGCGTTATAGCGGCGTGGATTCAAACATAATGCGGCCCCTTTGATGAGAGCGAAATGTTCTTTCTTATCCACTTGTCCGAGGAATTTGATGCGCGGGTTTACTGTTGCTTCGCGTCGGACTTCTTCCTCGTAGTTTCCATGCCCAGAGATGATGAGGTCATAGTCTAGGTGCAGCGCGTTAAACGTATCGATTAGGTCTTTGGTGCCGTCTTTGACAAAGAGGGCCCCACCATAATAAAGATAAGGATGGTCCGCTTTATAAGGCTCGACCGGTTCTTCTTCGACGTAGGCGGGTTGTATGTAATGGGGCTTTTCCAGCAATCCATAAGAATCCACAAGCCCGTGAGTTAAGGCAATGGAGGCGTCTGCATTAGAAGTTAAATCGTGGATTCGCTTGGCATAGGATTCCGAGACACCGGTAATGTTGCGGATTTCGTCGGTGAGTATGGCGATGCGTGGCGCATGCAATAGGACGGAAAGTTTCTTCGCCGTCAGCGACAAAATGGCATTAAGCGGGTCATAGATGATGAAGGG
>JAFVCC010000124.1 GCA_017479485.1 Bacilli bacterium | reverse complement strand
GAGATTGTTTCTTTGTTTAAAGGAGTGGAAAACCGCAAGAAATTCATCGCCACGGTAGGCAACTCCATCTTCGCGACCAAATACGCGAAACGCTCGCGTTATCGTCGCCTCGTAGACCAACTAGACCTCACGGCATTAGAGTCTCGCCCCTTCGGCGTATCGGGTCGTAAGTTGCCCGATTCCGAACGCGCGCTGGTATTGCTCGCCCGCTTCTTATTGCCCGAAACCGATAACCCCTTCGTCTTAATTGATCCTTTAGAGCATCTGCCTCCCGATTCCTATAAGGCCGCAATCAAAGCCATCAAGGAAGCGACGGTCTCACGGGAAGGATTAATCTTCTCTCCTGACATCAATGCGTTAGCCTCGTTAAGTGACGAAATCCTCTTCTTTGAAGAAGGCACCTTAGTAGAACACGCGTCACATTCGAAACTTCTTCAAAAATCCAAAGAATACCAAAAGCTCTGCGCCGAACTCGGGCTCAAGGTAAAGAAAAAATAAGGTTGCCGTGCGGCAACCTTATTTTGGGTTTATGGATTAAAGGGTATCGATGATGGCTTTGAGGGTCTTACCCGACTCGAGGAGTTTTTGCTTCTCTTCGTAGTTGAGGGTGAGCTCAAAGACTTGTTCGACGCCGTTTTGGCCGACGATCGAGGGGATGGAGAGGCAGAGGCCTTCTAGGCCATATTGGCCATGGAGCTCGACAGAGACGGGGAGCATGGTGTGCTCGTCTTTGACGATGACTTCGCAGATGCGGCAGATGGCGGTGGCGACGCCATAGTAGGTGGCGCCTTTGCGCTCGATGATGTGGTAGGCGCTGTCGCGGACGGACTCGTAGATCTTGCGCATGCCTTCTTCGTGGTTACGGTGCCCGCGGATGGCGCAGAAGTCGTTGATGGGGATGCCGGCGATGTTGGTGATGGACCAAACGGGAAGTTCGGAATCGCCATGCTCGCCGATGATGATGCCGTGGACGTTACGTGCGTCGACGCTTAAGTGACGGGAGAGTTCGTATTTGAAACGAGCGGTGTCTAAGACGGTGCCCGAGCCAAAGACGCGGTTTTCGGGATAGCCCGATTCCTTTAAGGCGACGTGGGTGAGGACGTCGACGGGGTTGGCGACGATGAGCATGATGCCTTCGAAGGTGGTCTTCTTGATCTCGCCGACGATGCTCTTCATGATGGCGGAGTTCTTCTTGATGAGGTCGAGGCGGGTTTCGCCGGGTTTTTGGGCGGCGCCGGCGGTGACGATGATGACATAGGCGTCCGCGCATTCGTCATAAGTTCCTGCGTGGATGTCCATGGGGTGGGCGTAGGGGAGGCCGTGGGAGATATCCATGGCTTCGCCTTCGGCTTTGGCCTTGTTGGCGTCGATGAGGACGATCTCCGAGAAGATGGACTTCAACATGAGAGCGTAGGCGGCGCTAGCTCCAACAAACCCAGCACCGATGATGACAGCTTTTCTGCGATTGATCATATTTGGTATTTAATTTGCTCCTTGCCCCTTAATCATACATGGACGCGGGTGAAGGGGAAAGCGAAGCGAAAATGGAATTCCTCTTGGTGGGTATTTTCCCAAAGCATAAGAAACCATGGTGTGAAGAGTTTGCAAAGAGCGTTTCAGGAAGTATAATTCATAAAAAGTGAAAATTTTCATTTTTGGAGATTGAGACATGGAAGTGACTTTACTCAAAATGCAGGTCGGCGGAATAAAGAATATTGAAAAGGACATCGTGTTACTTTTTGATACCCCAAACCGTACGAAGACAAAAGGTCATGGCTTGATTAAGGCAATCTATGGGCCTAATGGCGTCGGTAAGACCGCTATCGTTTTAGCCGCGGACTTTTATGCGCGGCTGACGAAAGACGAAACGAGTTTGGACGATACTCCAACCATGGCGATTCTGTCTCAGTTGATCAATGCTCGAAGGAAAGAGTTCTTCATCGAGATGTCTTATCGTTTTGTCTCGGACGAGAAAAGTACACCGGTCTATGTCACTCATTCCATATCGATCGGTCATGATTCGTTTGGCGCGATGCGGATTCTTAGCGAACGTGTTGTGGAAACGGACCGAAAAGGCAAGCAAAAGTGGATGCTGCAACGCGACGCGGATGGTTTAAAAGGTGAAGACGGAGCAATGTCCTTCTTGAAAAAGAACCAAGCAGATCTCTCTAAGCATTCTATGGTTGGGTCTTTCCCTGCTAGCCTTTCTTTCACAAAAGAAGATTCACAAGCATTCATCCGCGCATGGAGGCCTTTGTTCATCGTGCTGACCTGCGCTACGAGACTGCGGACTTTTTACGGAGAGGCGTCGGATAGTCACGAGTCTTTCGCGCTTCAGAAACTCCTCGATTTCATCGCAAATGAAAAAAGCACAGATGAAGCCGAATACCGTGCGACATTAACAAAGTGGCTTACCAAACGTCAAAGAGTCTTGCTGAGTAAGCACTTTTATAAAGACTGCTTTGAAGTTATCGATAAAGAAGAGAAAAAAAGTTTTGATGCGGCGATCCCGAACTTGTCTCGGTTCTTAAAAATCATGAAACCTGACTTAGAAAAAATCGCCCCCGTCTATAAATCGAATGGTTCGAATATTATCGTTGACTTAGAGTTCCACTACCAAGGCGGATATACCGTCTCTTACGAGTTTGAGTCGACGGGAATAAAAAAACTGTCCAGACTATATTTTGCCCTCCACGCTGCATCAAAAGGATCCGTTGCCTTCATCGATGAGATCGACTCGGATATCCACGATGTGTACATAGAGAAACTTGTGGAGTATTTTTTGCTCAACACCACTGCGCAGATTATTCTGACGACACACAATGTGGGGATTATGGACTCCTTAAATGAGTACAGCAACACGATTGATTTTTTAACCCCTCAAGGGCATATCGTCACATGGGCCATAGGCGGTAGGAGGAAACCGCAGAAGACTTATCTTAAGGGCTATATCTCTGGTATTCCCTTCAATTTAAGCGATTATCAGTTCGCCGAGGTGTTTGCTTGAAAAGGGAAAGGGAATGAAAACGGATAAGACTCCGGCCGTCTTGTTTGTGAGACGACGCCTTTAGCAAAAACGGACAATGTTTACATCAGCGCTCTCTGCGATATGTTTTTCCACCGTTTGTTCCAAGGGGCGGGTGGCGCTACGATTCCTGCGAAACGTGAATTCATTCCCGTTTCGTCTAAATCCAACATTGCGGCCCCAGCGACAAAGAACAAGATTGAACGCGCGAAGAAGTTGTTTTTTCCTGCGGAGAGCATGGTGTTTTATGTAATCGTTTGTTTTGATGCGGACTCTACAAGCAATTCCGAGAAACAAATTAATGAGGGCATTATCCATTGGTGCGAAGAGCACGGCTATATTCCGTTGGTCTTCTCAAAAAACGTCGAGCAGGTTTTGGGTGTCCCCCATGAGGAAGCGAGCAAAAAAGAGCGTGCAGGCATCTTTGCGAAAACGAACAAACAATATTTGAAAGAAGCAAAATATGTCGACGCGATGTCCTGCTCCCTTGAACAGACGTTAACAGGCTACCATCGTTCTAATTTCATGCCGGTTTTGCGGAGAATTCTTGATGATTTCTCCAAATGATGGAAAACGCTATCGTTGCCTTTAGACACGATAGACTTAGAAACTTAATGACCGCTCTATCACGGGAAGCGGCTTTTACATGCGCTTCTAGTTTTTCGCTATTTGCGTTCCAAAAGTAATTTAGACCCTAACTATATTTTGGCGCTTCTGAACACTCCTTAATCTCGCCGTTGAAAGCTTTGGGGGATTGCCGTGGAAAAAGAAAACGCCAGCCCCAGGAGCAAGGGATTTCTAAGCTTGTGCCTACTCTCGAATGAGAACCCAGTTTCTACCTTTCATAAGTTAGTGGGGATAATTTGCTATTTGCCATGGAAGACTGCAAGGCCGACTGCTCTGCCGTTTCAAAAAGCCCTCCGGTTTAAGTTCAGCAGAGGACTCAATGTGTTGCGTGCGTGACGGGAGGGCGCGCTTGCACTATCATTATGGCAACGGAGAAAACTATGCATAACGAAGTCCTTATTTCCGACGGCCTCTATTACATTGGAGGCAGCGACCGACGACTCGCTCTTTTTGAAAACGTCTACCCTCTTGAAAACGGAGCCAGCTATAACAGCTACCTCTACCTCGACGAGAAAACCCTCGTCCTCGATACCGTCGACCGCGCGGTAAGTGAGGTGTTCTATGGCAACTTGGATTACCTCCTTGGCGAGCGTAAACTCGATTACCTCATCGTCAACCACATGGAACCCGACCATGCGGCCAATATCGGCGAGCTCTTGCTTCGCCATCCCGAAACCACCATCGTCATCAACGCGATGGCGAAGAAGTTCCTCCTCAATTATTTCCCCGACATCAAGGCGAATTTCCTCATTGTCGCGGAAGGGGACAAATTAAGCATCGGCAAACATGAATTCACCTTCGTGATGGCCCCGATGGTCCATTGGCCCGAAGTCATGATGACCTATGAGCTCACCGAGCAAGTCCTCTATAGCGCGGACGCTTTCGGCACCTTTGGGGCGCTTAATGGCGACATCTATGCCTCCAAGCGCAACTTCGATTTGAACGAAGCGCGCCGGTATTACACCAACATCGTCGGCAAATATGGGCCGCAGGTTCTTGCGGTGCTTAAGAAAGCGCTCGACATCCCCATCAAGATGATCTGCCCGCTTCACGGCCCCATCCACAAGGGAAACCTCAACCCGCTTCTTGGGACCTATGGTAACTGGGCTTCCTATACCCCCGAAGATAAAGACGGCATTATGATTGCCTATTCTTCCGTCTATGGCGATACCGCTCTCGCTGCGGAAATCCTAGCGAAGAAGATCGTCGAGCGCGGACTTCGCGACGTGGTGGTCTATGACGTCTCGAAGACCGATTCTTCCCATCTTGTTTCCGAAGCTTTCCGCGTCGGCACGATCTTGCTCTGCGCGACCACTTATAACGCGGGCGTCTTCATCAAGATGGAAGACTTCCTCCATGACCTCGCCAACCATAAGATCATGAACCGCACGATCGGCTTTGTGGAAAATGGCTCCTGGGCACCGGCGGCGAAAGCCAATATGAAGCGCATCTTAAGCGACCTTGAGGGCATCGACTACATCGAATCCTCGTTAACGATTGCTTCCGCCTTAAAGGAATCGCAGCTCGCAGGGCTCGACGCGATCGTCGAAGAAGTGGTCTCGCGCCTGCGCCCCGATGAGAAGAAGGTCGAAAAGGAGGGTGGTCTCCTCGACATGACCGCGATGTTTAAACTCTCCTATGGCTTATTCGCCCTCATTACCAAAGATGGCGAGCAAGATAACGCCTCCATCAACAATTCCTTCTTCCAGGTCTCGGATAAGCCGAACTTGGTCATGCTTTCGGTCAACGTGGCGAACATGTCCGCGGACACCATCCGCAAGACTGGCGTCTTCAATATTTCCGTCCTCAATGAGAATGCGGACTTTGGTATCTTTAAGTCCTTCGGCTTCGTCTCGGGCCGCGACAAGAATAAATTCGCCGACTATGAAGGCGAAGTCGCCCGCGCTGAAAACGGCCTTCTCTACCTTAAGGGTGTCGCGAACGCGATGTTCTCCTGCAAGGTCATCGAGACCAAAGAAGCGGGCAACCACGTCTTATTCGTCGCCGAAGTCACCGAGGCTCGCGTCCTTAATGACGTTCCGTCGATGACTTATGCCTATTATTTCGCCAACGTCAAACCCAAGCCGCTTCCGGAAATCAAGCGCGGTGATCCAAACGCCCCCAAGAAATATGGCTGGCGGTGCAAGATCTGTGGCTATACCTATGTTGGCGACGAGTTGCCCGAGGATTACGTCTGCCCGCTTTGCAAGCATCCGGCGACCGACTTTGAGAAAGTGGAGCTATAACCATGCAAGAGATCGTCTCCATCCGCTTCCGTCGCATCTACGCCACGCTGGAACCTTACTTTGATTCGGGGAGGCTCATCCTGCTCGACCTTGATGGAGGATATCTCTTCTTCACCTCGGACGTGCTCCATAAGAAATATGGCAAAGCCGGCTCGGGGCAATGGCTCGACATTCCCGACCGCTTCTTCTTCGCCCTCAATTACCAAGAGGTCGTCAAAAACGGCGAGAACAAGAAGTCCCTCGACATTGAGCTCTTCGACTATGGCTATAAAGAGGAGCGCGAGGAATTCCTCTCCCGCATGATTGGGGTGGAAGGCATTGCTGCCCTCGATGAACGAAAGGGCTACACCTTCCTCTATCAGCATCCCTTATTCGGTGGCAAGGAAAAGAAGGCGGAACAAGAAGAAAACACCAAAAATCTCCTGCAAAAGCTCGACGAATTCATTAACTTCAAGCTTCCTGCTCTAGAGAAGGTGATCTAATGAAACCAAATGAAGGCTACGATATCGCGGCCTTCATTTTCTTTCTTGATATGTTATCTTAATGAGAAAAGTAGGAGGCAACGTTCATGAAGGTTCTCATCATTGATGGCTCCCCGCGGCGCGGGGGCAACTGCGACACACTCATATCGGAGATGACGAAGGTATTCACCTCGTTAAACGTAGAGGCGGAGACCCTTTGCGTCGCGCAGAAGAGCATTTCGGGCTGCCTTTCTTGCGGGTATTGCGGAGAACATGGCAGATGCGTGGTGGACGACATCGTCAACGTGGCTGCGGCAAAGTTTGAAGAAGCCGATGGCATGATCGTGGTTAGTCCCGTTTATTTCGGTTCGCCTAATGGTTCGGTTATTTCCTTCCTCGATCGCCTTTTCTATAGCACCTCCTACAGCAAGCGTTATAAAGTGGGCGCCGCTTTTGCGGTGGCGCGCCGCGGTGGCACGGTCGCGAGCTTCGACGTGCTCAATAAATACTTCACGATTTCGGGTATGCCCGTGGCAAGTGGTGACTATTGGAACAATGCCTTTGGACGAGAAAAAGGCCAGGCGGAGCAAGATGCCGAAGGCATGCGCAACGCCAGAGTCGTCGCCAAGCGGATGGTATTCTTAATGAAAGCCATCGCCGATGCGAAAGCAAATTACCCAGAATTACTCAGCGAAGAGCCGCGGGTATTCACCCATTTCATCCATTAAGAAAAGCGCGAGGAATTAAGCCTCGCGTTTTATTTCATCGACGAATTCTTGGACCGCGCGGTCATAATGGGCCGTATCGACGCGGCGTAAATGGCTGTGGGGGCCATGCTCGAACCACTCGAG
>JAFVCC010000123.1 GCA_017479485.1 Bacilli bacterium | reverse complement strand
GAGGTACTTTTGGACGCCGTCCGCCCTTTTCCCGTCCCTTACGAAGCCGACGGATCCGCAGCGCGGGCAAGACGGAATGCGTTGCGAGTTTATCATCGACGCCTCTTCGGGCGTCAGCCTCCTGTGTTTTTCCGAATACCACTCGGAGACGGCGGAGTCGACCATCGCTTCCGCGACGGAAAGCTCGCGGCCGTCCGGATTGGGGAACGACTTCAAAGAGCCGGCCCAGCTTGGGTCCTTCTTGTTCTTCATGTTTGGCGGTTTGCTTGTTCCGGGGGCCGACTGAGCCAAACCGCCAAGTTCGAGCACCCAGGCGGCCTTCGGAATAAAGCTCTCTTTCTAGCCTCTAAGCGAGGCCGAAAAGATTATACCAAAGGCCGCCGGAAATCAGTCATGTGCAAGTAAGGACTTTTTGATAAAAGCATTTATCGATTCTTTTTCAATTGAGTATCGGATGAAATCAAAATCGATATCCTTGGTGACTCGGCGGTCGCTCCTGGCGAGGTTATACATTACAATCCCGCCCTTCAAGGTAATATGCTCAGTCATCTCGGATGTTGCGATTTTGCTTAGAACAATCTCTTCGGCAGCTAAGTTTTGCGCGTCACGAAGCGATGAACTGGAAACGCGATATTTATCAATCAAATCCTTAATATTCATAGTCAAATCGCCCCTTTGATTTTGTATAGCAACATATTGCCGTTTCTAAAGCGCTTTAAGTATTCGGCCAAGGTGTAAAAATCTAACTCGTCTTTTCTTTTTCGAAAGGACTCAATGACTTCGTAATAAAGATCGGCCGGCAATCGCTCGCGAAGCCTTATCGTCTCGATAAGCATGCGCTCCAAATCATAGATTTGGACTTTTCCAGAATCGGTTTCCGCGTGCGTGATCCCAATGGGAAAGACTGATGGCTCTTGATAGGATTGAACCACATCCTTTCGGCGTATAGGGAAACTATGCTGCTCCGTTGCGAAATAAAACTTATCTGGAATGGAATCGGTCAAGTCGTATAGGCAATATGCGGAAAGGCCGGTCAGAACTGCACGAGGATATTTCTTGCATAGATATGCCTCATCGATAGAAGGGAATGGTTCATCCGAGTACATCCCTCTTTCCACAAGATAAAGCTCTTTGGTAGAAACCTTCTTACGGATTGAGTATTCGGTTTCGCCTTGAGCGATTAATTCTTTAGCCGTAATAATCATGTCAAAATTTTATATAATCCTAGGTCTTTTTTCAATATTAACCTAGTTTTATCTAAATATTTCGCTAATATTTGTTCCTGATTGCTATGTCTCTTCTTTAACGTTACATAGCGAGTTGATCACAAAAGGGTGGGATTATGCCGTGGAGCGAAAAGAAGCTTTGTCGTTCTTGGGTTTCAAGGAGTGCAAAGAGCCGCTGATCGGTCACGAAAACGAGTCGTTTCAGCACTACTGGTTGGCTCCAAACAAAGACGTGTGATTCGTAATCCAATGGCTCGAATATGACCTTCGTTGGAGAGAACCGATTTCGTTCTTTTTTCGGAGAATTGGCGTCGTCATGGGACACTAAGTGTCGCAGGACGAACTCGATTCTCCGATTTAGGACAAACCGGATTCACCTCGACGACGAAGCAACAAACCAACAAGACCGTCCCATGTGGGCGGTTCTTAATCAGCAAAAATGGCAATAACCATTTATGAAACTTGTCAAATTGGCAATAAACATAGTAAGATATTGCCATGGAATTAAAGGATTTAAGATTGCGTTGCGGAATCACTCAGCCCGCCGCCGCAGAACTTGTTGGCATCCCTTTTCGGACTTATTGCCGTTATGAGGCGGACGAAACTTACAAAGGCTCATTTAAATACGCCCAAATTGTGAAGATACTTGAGGATTATCTTAAAGATAAGGTTTTATCCTTGGATGAAATCCGTTCCGCCGTTTCTTCCTCGTGCAGCAATTACCCGGTAAATGCCTGTTACTTGTTTGGCAGCTATGCGAAGGGCAAGGCCACGAAAGACAGCGACGTGGACTTGATGTTGGTTTCAACGGTGGAAGGCATCGAGTATTACGAACTTCTCGGGCTTCTGGAGAAAAATCTAGGGAAGAAGGTCGATTTGATTCGCTTAGAAACGGCGATCCAGAATGTCAAATTGATGAATGAAATTCTGAAGGACGGGGTAAAGATTTATGGATCATGTGAAGAATGATATGTATTTCGCGAAAAGAATCCTGAAAAACATCGAGGTCCTTTCCCGTTATCTTAAAGATAAGTCACAAGACGACCTGTTACATGACGGCTTTCTTTGCGATGCCATTGAGAATCGGTTTACGAAACTTTCGGAAGACGCTTCGAAACTTTCTAGCCCCTTCAAAGAATCCCTGCCGACAATTCCTTGGACGGCGATCTATTCGATTCGCAACCGGATTTGCCACGATTACGATGTCGTAGACGCGCCCATCTTATATAAGACGGTCAAAATATCTTTTCCCAAATTCCGCGATGACCTTCTTGGCAAACTTCCTTGCCATTTCATGACGCTGAACCAGGAACCCTTTCTTGCTACTACGGAAGGATGGAAGACGGTTGAAATGAGATTAAACGACGAAAAGAGGCGTTTGCTGAAAATCGGCGACATCATCGTTTTCACGAACAAAGAAACCGAAGAAAAGGCCATCGTGGAAATCGATGATCTTAAGCCATTCCTCTCTTTTGACGAACTCTACGCATCCTACCCTAAGCGGGCAATCGGCTATCGAAATGATGAAAAGCCCGACCCGCGGGACATGCTTGAGTACTACCAGGAAGAAGATATTCGCAAATGGGGCGCTTTAGCCATTTGCATTAAGTTGTATTGAGCTTGCCGTCTCACGTCGTGCGATATCGATTCGAGCAATCGAAAATAACCCTCGTCGATACCAAAGTCCCACGGGTCAAATATGGGCTTCGTCGGAGAGCGTCGATTTCGTTCTTTTTCGGAGAATTGGCGTCGCCTTAGTCTCTAAGGCTAAGCCACGCTTTTTCGCTTCTTCTTCAGCACTTTGGCCTTGACGTATTTGTAGAGGATCGAAAGGAATACCGATGCGATGAGCACCCCTACTCCCATTAAGTAGATGGCCCAATAAGGCACGATGAGTTCCAATACGTACCATAGCACCACGTCTAGTGTGCCGATGATGGTCCAGGAGATGACGTAGATCGAGGTCGTGTTCGCGCTCAGCAGGACGAATGGCTTTAAGGCTTTCTCGCCCATATGCTTAGCAAGGAAATAGAAGACCGATAGGAGCAAGAGGTCGCTGGAAAGTAGCCCTAACGCATCGCCGGTGCTTAAGCCATAGTAGCTATGGTCTTTGCTTAAGAAGAAGGTACCGAAGACGAAGGTTAAGGCCAAGTAGAGGGCGAAGCTCGGCAAGGTGACGAAGAAGAGGATCTTATAGAGTTTGTCCTTGTTCTCCACCTTCTTTAGTATCGAGCCGAATAAAAGCCCGAGCGCGACGAAGATATACCAATTGAATAGGGAGAAGGCCGAGAAGATCGAGGTGGTCCTGAGGAAGTCGCTGATGAAGAAATCCTCGATTAAGGGAACCTCGATCCAATTCGTGCAGAAGGAGCCAATGAGGGAAAGCGCCACCCCGACGATGGCGATATGGACCTCTTTGAGCTTCAATAGCTTCAGCACTCCCGTAAGGCATAAGGCCAGGCCGACGAAGCTAAAGATGTCGTGGGTGAAGAAAACCTCGACTGCCCCAGAGGCGAATTCCCCTTCGATCGCCGCCCCGACTAAGGTCGAGATGCCATAACGGAGGAAATTGAGCACGAAGTTCAGGAAATAGTAGATGACGCCGCGAAGAAGCAATAAGCCCGGGCTATTCTTCCTCGAAAAGCAGATGAAGACGCCCATGGCGAACATGAAGGCGTGGGCTACGGCGAGGTACTCGCCAAGCACCACCGCGCCGATGAAATAGCCAAAATGGGAGGCGAAGCCCTCTTCGTGGTCCCCAAGGCTAATCACGACGTGGCAAAAGATCATGGCGACGATGGCCACGGTTCTGAGTAAGTCGAAGTGATAAAGCCGCTGTTTTTCGGGGGCTTTCGTTTCGACGGCCGTATCAAGAGCAAGCGCGACGTTTTCCATTGAGTTCATTCCACCTTTATCGCGAGAAAAAAGATTTCCTCGATAGTATGCAGGACAAACGATTATTGTCCACCGCTTCGATGAATCTCGCGCTAGGTGCCTTCGATGATCTAGGTTCATTGTTTCCGAAGGTATCTTCGGCAGGAGAGAAAGCTTTCCCTTACGGGGTGGTTTCCGGTTATTTTGAAACCGCATCGCCGACGCCCCGATCCGCGGCAGCTATTCTACTGCGAGCAACACACAGCAAGGCAAATGCGTTAAATTATCGCCATTCTACGATGAATATTCGCAAAAAGTTGCTCGGAATTTTCCGAAATGTATTACGCGGATCACTCAAAGGAGCGGTTCAGGGAAACAGCAAAGTCACATTCCGCCATACTCCACAAATTGATTTAAGAATTGATCCAACGCTTCAATCAGTTCTTGGCTTGGTCCATGGGGACGTGAAGACGCTTCGCACAGGATCGAACGAATCATTTTAAAGTGCTCTGCAACGTTTCTCATTTGCTCTTGAAACGCTTCCGCTTTTGCGGAAGAAGCAAGCCGCAGCAGTTCGGGGTATCCCCTAAGGCCCAGCCGCAAAGGCGTTATGTCATTGCGTCGGACAATCAATTCCGCCATCGCATAATTGGGATTTGAAGGCTCTTGCTTCCTGAGAAAGAGAAGCGCTTCTTCCGCCCCTTGTAGATCGTCTTTGATAATGCAGCGCTCAAGCTTGTCTTGGTAAGAGATGGGTCCAGCACAAAGCGATGCGTTTCGGATTGTCTCTCTAGAAACTCTGTGCCTGCACGCGGGACAAGTCATATACTGCCCTTTATCGATTTTGGGCAACGCCTCTCCGCAAATGGGGCAAATAAGCTTTTTCGATACGGGGGCGTCCGTCATGTGTGGGTTACTTTGCAAGCGAAGCGAGGCGGAAAAGCGAAACTCACGCGAGAGAGAGTCAACTACCTCTTCCGCCGCCTGAAAAATCTCAGAAGGCATGTTATACACATCGCCGAATGACCCTGAGCAAACATTTGAGATAATGCCCACACAATCCTTCGCGAACGATTCTAGTTCCGCCCCGATCTTCTTTAATGAAAGGCAGCACATCCCGGCATAAACGAAACGAGATACCGCATCATATCGCTCTCCCACAAATGAACCATAGTGGTTTAGACATTCAGACGCTCTTTCATAGAAAAGTTTCAAGCCACGCTGGGAAGAACGTCGAATATTAGTCAACTCATCTGCGGGCAATTCGGAGAAGTCTTTGGCAGAAAGGAGTTCTCCGACGTCCGCTTCAATCGTTTGAGGGTTGAAGAAAAATGGATGGTGACGAAGTAAATCGCATTCCAGGACGCAGGCAAGGAAAACTGCTTTGGCATCTAAAGACGAAGCGGCATCGAAAGAAGCTTCTCGAGCGCCATCATAATCACCATCCTCGATCATTTTACGAATTACTTTCCTTTTTTCTTTTACTTCAAGGGAAATAAGTTCGTTTCTCTGCCTTTCGGCGTCTACCTCCGAACCACAATAGGGACAGGGGAAAACGAGCAAATCAGAGACGGTGACAATGGGTTTGCCACAATTAGGGCAGCGAATCACAGATGAATTCATCCTACGCTCCCCCTTTCCCATAAACGGATGACAAAGCATCCATTGCCGTTTTCCACGTAGGGTTTTCTGCCATGTTGCACTTTTGCACATGATCCCTAGGCCGAGTGAAAGCGCGAATCGTCGTATTCGAAAGTTCGAAGAGTCGGTTTGAATCTGCGCAAAGCAACGGAAATCCCGAGGAAACAAAGGTATTTTTTGCCTCAGGTGATAAAACGACGTAGCCTTCTTCGCTCTGGATAAGTACCCGCGAATCGGAAAATAGCGAATAAGAAATCACGGATTTTGCAGTGTAGCGAATCTCATTTCTCTCGTGCTCGTAGTCTGGGGCAACAATAGAAACGCACCCATTGTCCCGAACGTAAATCAAAGAAGGGCCAAAGTACTCTTTTGAAAGGAAATCAGAAGCGAAAATCTCGCAGTTCGAAGCGCCCTTTGGGATTTTATAGGCCCCTTGATATGAGGCCTTGCAGGAGGAAAGACCACTTTCCGCCCGATTTTTCGTTTTCGCGAGGTCGGAGGAACGGAAAAAATAATAGGCAAGCATCAGCAACATACCGCCGATTGATCCGCCAAGAAGTCCTGTAAACATGCCAAGGAGGGTCGGTAAGGCCAAAAAGCCAACAACCACGCCAGCAACAGCAGTTAGTAGCAATATCGCTAGGCAAATAGCCCAGTTCACCTTGTTATTTCTTTCGAGCTTTCGCTCCAAAGGAGCAACTTCGTGGCTGTATCGGCCAAATTGCCCGCTATTAAATTCAACTATGGCTTTATCCATGCCTACATCCCCTTCTTACGGAGTTTTCCGATGATAAGCACTGCTGCGACGACTACTCCAGTGTAGGCAACGACACCGCCAGAGACAAAGCCAACGTTCATCGCGGTAGAATCGATGCTTACCTGAACCATGACGCGAGAGACGTTATAGCCGTCGCTTACTTCCACGACGAACGAGTCCGTCCCTCCTGCGGCGAACGGGTTTGCCTTGTAGTTGAACGAGCCGGTCTTTTGATCAATCTGAACGGCTCCGTATTTGGGACTATCTGCAATCGTGAAGGAAAGGTTGTCACCCTCCATGTCGTTCACTTCGATGGTTCCGCTAAATGAGTTGCCCTGCGCAACCGAATAACTTTGATTCTCGGATTTGGGCTTGGGCGCCTCGTTCTTCTCGACGGATACGTTCACTGTAACCTCGCTATAATCCAGCCCGTCAAAGACACGAACGACGAAAGAATCCGCGCCGCTGAAATCGTGGTCCGGCGCATAAACGAACTTCCCCGTGGAGGAGTCGACGCTGGCCGTCCCGTTCGACGGGGCTCTCGTCAGGGTGAACGACAGCGCGTCCCCGTCCGCGTCGGAGGCATCGATAGAGCCATTCACCGGATCTCCCTGCTTCGTCGACAGATTCAAGCCGGACGAAGCCGGCGCGGAATTGGCTTGGATGGTTACCACGACGGTCGTCTTGACGACGTTAAAGCCATCGGAAACGCTGATTTCGAACGTGTCTATCCCGGAAGCCCCTCGGTTCGCGACGTAGATGACCTTCCCGCTTCCCGCGTCCACGCTGGCCAGGCCTTTGCTGCCTTGCGCGGAAACGGAGTAAACCAGGGGGTCTCCTTCCCCGTCGGCGGCGATCAGTTGCCCCTCGACGGATTCCCCTTGGTGGACGGAAAGAGCGAGGTTTTGGGTTGCTGGGGCGTTGTTAATTTTGACATACACCACGATAACGGCTTCGTTTCCGTTGGTATCGGAAACTTTGATTTTGAACGAATCATCAGTCGCTTTCGTTGTATTGGTATATGTATAGGAACCTGTCGAAGAATTGAGGTTCACGGTCCCGCTACTTGGCATTTCATCCATAGTGTACGTGAGCTGGTCTCCGTCAAGATCGGTCGCTGAGACGCTGCTTGTCACCGTTCCGTTCCCCTGGACGCTGATTGTCTGCGATTCCGCGTCAAACACAGGCGCAGTATCGATATGGACATACACCGTAACATATTTGGTATGCGTTCCGTCTGTGACGGTAATAACGAAGGTATCCGAGCCAGCTCCGTCCCCATTGGCAAGGAATGACCACACGCCATTAGAATCGACGGTGGCGACCCCTTTTGCCGGCTCTGAGAAAACATTATAGGAAAGGACGTCTCCATCCGCATCGCTTGCAACAACGTTGCCAACGACGAGGCCACCTTTGTCGACAATGACGTATTGGACGCTTTCATCTAGGGCGATATCGCTTTCTATGTGAGCAGAGATGATAACTTGCGTTACAAAGGTACCATCTGAGATGCCCAAAACGAACTGGTCATCGCCAGCTGCGCCTTCATTGGGCATATAGGTGTACTGCCCGGTAGAAGAATCGATCGTCACCGAACCTTTCTGGCCTTGAGCAATGACGGAATAGGTCAGGGCGCCGCCATCGCCGTCGGTTCCAATCACCGTTCCGATATATGGCGCGCCTTGATTCGTAACGAAAGAAAGCTCCGAATCGCCCGATATCTTTGGAGGAATATTGATATTGAGATGGAAAGTAACGTTCTTTTCTTTTACCCCATCGGTAACGGCGATCTCGAACGTGTCTTCGCCCTGCGCGTCGGGATTGCATGCATAGGACCATGAACCCGTATGACTGTTCAGGCTGAGGACGCCTTTGGTCGGTTCCATAACCACGCGATAGGTCAGTTCGTCTCCATCGGCATCAATCGCCACGACTACCCCATCAAGGGTTTTGCCCTGACTCGCCGTCAGATTCGTAGCGGAGGCGTCGATCACCACTTCTGTCTCATTATGTACGTTAACCGTAACCAAAGCATAGTCGGTGCCATCGGAAGCCTTGATGACGAACGAGTCGTCTCCAACCGCCTCCGCATTGGGAGTATAGGAAAACTTACCGTTGCCGGAATCTACCGTCGCGATCCCTTGGGAAGGCTCGGTAAAAATAGTGTATACGAGGGCGTCGCCGTCAGGATCATCGGCAGAAACGGAGCCAGTGATGGAGGATCCGGCTGCAACTACCGAGACCGTATCGCTCGTCGCAATTGGCTTGCGGTTAACGTGGACGTGGATGGTTATGTCAACCGGTGCAGCCCCGTCTGTCACGGTTGCCACGAAGAAATCGTCCCCATAGAAGCCAACATCAGGAGTATAGGAATACGTTCCATCGGCGGACACAGAAGAGGCGCCGTTAACGGCGCTGGTTTTCAGCGAATAAGAGAGCACGTCTCCGTCTTTGTCCGTAGCGGTCAAGACGCCTTGAATGGCGGTGCTTTGGGAAGTTGTGCGATAAACGTTGGATTCGGTTTGGATGGCGGATTCGATATGGACGTTCACGGTAATCGTTATTTCATTGATGCCATCCCCTACCTTTACGGAGAAGGAATCATTACCGGCTAACCCTTCTAAAGGCGTATAGGTATATGCGCCTGTAGTCGCGTTGAGATCGACGTTGCCCTTCATCGGGTTGTCCTTTAACTGGTACGACAACGTATCGCCAAGATCCAAATCCGAACATGCGACAAAACCGGAATATGAGCCGTTTTCCGCAACGATGATGCTCGTTTTGACCAGGGAATCATTGGGAATCGAATTCTGATAGATAAACACTTCGAGTTCATAGCTCCCATAGGTGTGCGACACGGCAACGACAAAACTGTCTTGCCCGCGGGTATCGGTGTTCGGGGCATAGGTGTATTCACCGCTTTCTGCATTGATCGTTGTGAGGCCAAAGCTTCCCTGGGTTTTGACGGAATAGGAAACAGCGGTGTTTTTTGCCACCGTAAGAACTTGGGAGGAGAAGGGAACACCTGTGGTCGTGACATTCACAAGCGGCGTCCCATTGTCCTTTATGGAATAAAGATGAACCGTGTATTCCTTTTGGATGGGGCAGACGCCATCGGTAACTTGGATGATGAAACTATCGTTTCCCGTAACGCCTTGATCGGAGTCATATGTGTAAGCGCCGGTCGATGTATTTAAATCCAGCGTTCCAAGAGTCGGGGCTTTGATAACGGACCAGGACAATGCGTCGCCATCATCATCGGCCGCGACCAATTGGCTGGCAAAATGAACGTCCGAAGATGTGGCATCGAAGGATCGCTCATAGATGTCATCAACGACAACATAGGTCTCCACATGAACGTTAAATGTCTTCTCGATAGTGAAATAACCGTCAGTCACGGCGATTTTGAAGGAATCAATCCCTGCGCCGTTATCATTTGCGGTATAGGTGAATGTCCCAGAAGTCTCGCCAATTTCAACGGTTCCCTGAGTCGGGTATTGAACGACGGAATATTTCAGTGAATCGCCATCTTCGTCCGTGGCGGGCGCGCTAGCGCTAAACGATTCGCCCCTGCGAACGTTAAACGAAACCTCAAAAGGCTGCCAAACTGGTTTGTAATCAATCGTAACGTTGACGATGTAGGTTTTCGTAACGACGCCATCGGACACCTCGATCGTGAAATAATCCGTGCCAGTGGCGTTGGCGTCAGGGGTGTAGGTGAATGCTCCAGTGCTCTCGTTAAGAACGACTTCCCCTTTCGATGGATCCGTGTCTACAGAATACGAAGTCATTCCGGTAATGGCAAAACTTCCTTCATAGGTATCGCCTTTAGCGGCGACGAAGGAATACTGAGAATTCGACTGGAAGAATGGAATTCGGGTTGGAAGAGTTCGGTTGTCGGTATCACCTAAGCCAAGTTGCCCATAAGCATTAGAACCCCATGCATAAAGGTTTCCGTCTTCGCATAAAGCGATTGCATAATCGTTCCCAGCATCTATTTTTCTAGCCTTGTTTTCCAAATCGACACGCAAGGGAACATCAGCTTGCCCGGAAAAGTCCTCGGAATCAGTTGAGCCCAATATGTTTGTCGAGGCATTGTTATATCCAAAAGAATAAGCAGATCCATCAGAAGACACCGCGAAGCCAGCAGCGGAATCAAGAGTCGAGGTTGCGGTGGGGTATCCCGTTACTGCGGTTGGAATCGTTTTTGTAATGGCAAAATCAATAAATGTTCCCGCTTCTGGGGTCGAAACACTTAGAAGGTTTCCGGCGGCATACATAAGACCGCTTTTCGGTGAAGACATCGAGAAATTCCACGAACCATCGGCATGGTTGACATCAATGCCCTTGATCGAAAAACCCGAAGAACCATTTGAATAGAGAATCGTAAAACGACGGTGATTCGAATAACCTGAATATCGAGTGTCAGAGGCGTATTTCTCTCCTAAAGCTAACGCTGCGTCCATGTGAGTGGATGAAAAAACTAAACCAGAAGCATCGCTTGTTTTATAACCAAGAAAACCCGAACTATTGATTACCAAAAAGGTAGGATTTGTACCAAGATTGGATGAGGAATAGGACACCAATCGAACCCCTTCAGTCGAACAATATGATTGGTTGGACCAGGCCACCCCAATTGAATTGATTCCGTTTTCTCCAAGAGTGGGAGAAGCGTAATTGGACCAAGAATATGTATTTCCATCCTGATCGAGGGCAAGCGAGTAATCCAAACCAGCGGCCACTTCTGAAAATTTGGTACCTGCCATAATTTGCTGTGGCGTAGTTTGTGTGCCCGTTTTGCACCCCCATTGCCAAAGGTTCCCATTAGAATCAATAGCTAAGCTGTGATATTCGCCGCAGGCAAAATCAACAATTTCCGGCACGTGATAGCCTGAGGCAGGCTCGGCTTTTGCTTCTTTTGCTTGATGGGTCGTGGTTAACCACAGGCTTCCGCAAAGTGTGAACGTGGCCGATAAAGCCAAAACTAATCTGCGAGTTTTCATTTTGCTCCTCCTAATCGTTATTGGAGATTTTTGGTGATTAATTCTGCAGTCAATCCAACTACAAATGCCCTTAATTCTTTCTGAGCCTTGCGCCAAAACTGATGCTCCAGCCCTTCAACAATGTCTGCTGCTCCAAAGCGGATTACATATCCTTCCGATAAATACCTATAATTCTCGTCCACACAATGTATCAATCCTTCTTGTTCCAAGGTGTCAAAATAACCACGGTAGATAGCGTCATCTTCCGTATTCAAATACTCTTTCGACAAGTGCCATCTTTTGTTGATGCAAATAAGGATTCTTCTTTGATTTGACGACTGGTCGTATTTGGTTCCAAAAGTTTTTATTGGTTCAGGATAATCTTTTCGCATGCTCATTGTTTCCTGCTCCCGCACTTCGGGCAAAACACCGCCCCAGCAGGTATTTCAGCACCACAATTAGGACAAACGTTGTCTTCTTGCTTTTTCCCACAATATGGACAAAACACGGAATCTCCAGGAATATTCTTCCCGCAGTGGACGCAAGCCTTTTGGCTCGACGCCTCTTCTTTAGAGAAAGCGTTCAATCCGACAAATTCCACTGATAGTCCAAACTTATCCAACGAATGCGTCAAAACACTAAGAAGATTGCTTTCTATCGCATCATAGTCGGAGGAGGCCTCCCCCTTTAGGTGGTTAATGATCGACGGCTTCAGTAATCCAAGAACCTCGTTTTCAAAAGCGGTTTTTAGAAACAAGTCGTCTTCAATGACGCAGTTCAAAAAGAGCCTCGGATTCGTGATTTTAAACTCCACGTCGCCCTTTGCAAAAACCGAGCCTTCGATTCTCCAACCGATTCGATAAACTCGCTCGACGTCGATATTTAGGATTCGCAAGTACTGGGCGCCATTTCCTAAAGCATCGCGGTCCAGCGCTTTAAGGCGTGGAAATGAATCGATGGCAAAAGGATAATCGCCGGCCTTAAGCATGTCGCAGACTTCGTTTTTCATTACAAGGAAAGAAACCTTCCCGCTTGGAATAGAAAGCGTAGGTTCCCCAGCATCAATTGAGAGTTTTTCTACCAATTCGTTCGGTGTTTGGTCAATCGGTAGAGACTTTTTTGGCTGTTGTGGCATGGGGGATGGAGCTCCACCGTGCGAATCTTTAATTTCAGGCGTCGGTTTCGTTGCAAATTCCGCAACCATAAAGGCGGTTTCCGGGAGCTTAAGCCTTTGCTTGGTAAACACGATCTTTTTACTTTGAATAACAGCGGTTACTATGGCGCATTCTCGTGAATCGATCGAAAGGCTACCCTGTATTTTCCTGATTCGGAAATCGAATGTACCACCCTTGGTACTCTCGATAAAAGTAAGGCCAAGGTTAGAATACCCAGGCAAAGGAATTCCATCCTCTCGGGATATTACCTCGACATTTAATAGCCGGTAGCTATCGACGTATGGACCGATGACACAAACATATGGGACGATTGGAAACACTGAATCTTTGTCCTTCCTCTCCTGAACGGAAAACTCTTCTTGGAGATTCGTAAGCCTTGCTCTATAGCGAGAGCGAAACACCGATGTCAGGATTCCAAAAACGATCGCTGCGGTGACTGTTATGGTTAACGGTAAGACCCACATGACGGCAGGCTGCCTCGCAAAAGTGAAAATGATGGACATGATAATAACCGCCCCAGTAATGATTCCCTCCACCCGCAAAACGGAGGCGAATGCGCGGGACCGCCCGTAGATTTGCATTGCATCTCGCGCGAGTCGACGAAAGTTTTCCTTATGCGCGTCATCTATTGCTTGCGTTGAAATAATCCTCTGTATAGTTGAGACAAATTCGTTATCGATTTTTGTTTTTGCCATGGGCTCTGCCTCCGGAAAAACCTGTATTGAATTATTTTAGTGCCAGGCGGTCTCTGCCTTTGAGATAGATGGATTCGGTGGGAAGTGGCATAAAACTACATCCCAAGAATGTGGTAGTAACGATGCTGAAAGGTCTGCTTTACGCCCCGAATGCTCACCCCTACTTTCGCTTCCCCGCCCCTTCCGTTACAATGGATTCATCTTGTTTAGGGGGGCAAAGCATATGGATGAAGCATCTTTGGAGGCGGTCTTTTCCAAAATCGACCAGTCGGACGAGATTTTTCAGTTATACGAGGGTGGACTTCTTCCACCCAACAACTTTGGGGACGAGTACTTCTTCATCTCCTATAGCCACGAGGACTTCCGCTTCGTCTATAAGGACATCTTTTCATTGCAGCAGCAGCAGATCCAAGTCTGGTATGACCGCGGCATGACCCCGGGTAGGGACTGGGACGAGACGGCGGAGCACTTCATCGCCAACTTCGCCTGCAAGGGCGTGGTCATCTACCTCGGCAGGAAGTCCTTCACCTCGAAGGCGGTGATGAAGGAGATCCGCCTCGCGAGGCTTTACCATAAGCCCTTGATCCCCTTCGTGCTCAACCCCAAAGAGCTAAAGGACAACGACATCGCCGCAACCTTCCTTGCCTTTATGGCGTTAAGCAAGCAGGACGAGGAATTGCTCCACGCCTGCTTCAACGAGTCCACCTTCTATATCGACGCCTCTAGCCCCATCGAAGCCAAGGTCAATTACATCCAGAACCTCCGCGACTCCCGCCCCGTGGTGTCCGTTGTCGAATTCGACGCGGCGCATCACCGCGACATGGTGCCTAGTATCGGCATCAATGAGGGCAAGATCGCGGTCAACCTCAATAACCGCCAGCTCCACGAAGTGACCCTAGAGGAAGACATCGCCTTCATCGACAAGGTCGCCTTCGCCAACAGCGACAACATCCATACCTTGGACCTTCGCCACGTCGTCTCCATCGATGACTACGCCTTCGCGAACTGCGACAAGCTCCTCTCCCTCACCTTAGGGCAGCTCCAATACCTTGGGGTCTCTTGCTTCGAAGGCTGCTCTTCCTTAAAGAAGGTCCAGTTTATTTATAACCCCAACAAGGACAAAGAAGACCTCGAGGCCTTGATGAAAGCCTATGACGAGATCCAGATCGAAGGCGACATCACCGACGAAGAGCTCGCCGCGGCCATTAATGAGTTGTCTATCGAAAACGGGGCGGAGGAATATGAGCTATATGACCAAACCCACTTCCCCGAACGCGAATTCAAAGTCGGCGGGGAAGAGCAAACCGTCCGCTTATTCGATCACTGCAAAAGGCTCTTCGCCTATTGCGTCTCCCTCGAACTCTTCGAGGTACCCTTAAACCTCTTCGACATCATTCCCGCAGAATGCTTCCTTGGCTGCCGCGAATTAAAGGAAGTGCGCGCAAGCACCATCACGCGCATTAACGAAGGCGCGTTCCGCGATTGCGAGTCGCTTCTAGAATTCGATTACCTCGACGCCGAGGTCGATGAGGATGAGGCGATGGCCTATTTAAACCATGAGCTAGACCCCCTATCGTTCCGCAGGTACCTCACCTGCATTGAAAAGGAAGCCTTCTACCACTGCAAAGCGTTGCAGTTTTTCCCTTTCCCCCTGACCCTCATCGCCTTAGGGGACTACGCCTTCGCTAAGTCGGGCCTAGTCTACGCCTACCTCCCTCCGAACCTAAAGGAAATGGGCGAAGGCGTATTCGAAGGCTGTTTGAACTTAAAGGAAGCCGAACTATATTCACCCACCCTAAAAGAGGTGCCCGCGAAAACCTTTCGTGCCTGCGGGGCCCTAAAAAAGGTGCTCCTAAGCGAATCGACGCGTTCCATTGGGGAAAGTGCCTTCGCGGGGGATTTGTCCCTAGAGGCCTTCCCTAAGGGCCTACACTTGTTAACCCGCATCGAGAAGAACGCCTTCCGTAAATGCAACTTTGAGGAGGTAATCCTCGAAGGCTACCGCATGGAAATCCATTCCGGCGCCTTCGCGAATAACCATAGCCTCAAGCGCCTCGTCTTGCCCGAAGACATGGAACGCCTCACCCTGGATAAGGACGCGTTCTTCGATTGCCCCTACCTCAAAGACCTGCTTCTTCCCGAAGGCCTCAAGGTCACCGCGGATTTCGGCGCGTTTAGCCCCACGATAGAAAACGTCTTCTATCCCGGCACCGAAGAGATGTACCGGGTCGACGAATGCATCGATTTCTCCATCGTCGACCGCGGCTGCGTCGGCCATTATTATGGAGAACGCCTGGACGAGATCCCCGAGGACCGGGAGGAATTCTTAGAAGAGAACCGGAAGAGGCTTAATGCCGAACTTGAGAAAAGGCTCCGCTTCTATTCGCCCTTCCCTATCAAAGATGGCCGTCACTGGCATTATGATGAAAACGGGAACATCGAGATTTACCGGTAGAGAAAGGCTGAGGCTAAAAGAGAGCGTCGGCTTTATCAAGGAAGTCTTTTCCCAAGGCGTCGTAATTGCACATCCTGTTAATTTCTAAAAAAGTCCTTACTTGCACATGACTGATTTCCGGCGGCCTTTGGTATAATCTTTTCGGCCTCGCTTAGAG
>JAFVCC010000122.1 GCA_017479485.1 Bacilli bacterium | reverse complement strand
TGATCTTGGCCGGGGCGACTTTCTTGAGGCTCTCGTAGTCGACGCTGACATCTCCCGAGCCCGAAGCGAAGATCTTCGCCTTCTGCCCGGCGTCGATGATGCCAACGACGGGATCTGCGTCATCGCCATCATGGTGCATGCCATCGGTGGTTAAGGCGTTGATTTCTAAGGCCCAATCGGAGCTTTCGCTATAGGCCAAGATGCGGTCATGGAGCTTGCGCTGGGCGCCAAAGGGCTTCTTGGAACCGTCGCTAGCAAACTCATAACGGTAGTCGCGCAAAGGCAGATAGGAGGAATTGTCCAGCGTCGTATCGTGGACGAACTTATAGATCATCTGCTCGAAGACGGAGAGGTCTTCGAAGGTGTCGTCGACGCCGGTGATGGCATTGAACGGCCTTCTGCCGCCCTCTTTGATGGAGACGTGGAAGATGTAGGACTGGCTCATGTCGGTGAGTATCTCGTTGAGCTTGACCGGGAGAAGTTCATCGCCGAGGTCGATCGCGGAGAAGCGCGCTTCATTGTCCTTGAAGCCGAAGTAGATGTCGACGATGGTGTCGATTTCGGTGCGGTAGAAATGGTTGGCTAGACGCGCCGGGGTCACCGCGCCGCGGGTACCGAGGATCTCGCCATTCGTATCGAAGTCATAACGGTAGGAGAAATAGACATCGCTCGAATCGAAGTCGATGCCATTCACCGTGAAGGGACGCTCAAGGTAGAGCGCGCGGTAGAGTGCATTAGAGACGGCATCCGTGTAGAAGGAGCAATCGTTGAGCGCGTTCAAGATACCGGTCATCGTGGACTTCTCGGTGATGTCTTCGATGTCGTCTAGTTGCTTGACGAAGCGACGGTATTCGGGCGCTTTCATGTCTTCGATGCAGGTCGCCCACTCCTGGTAGGGAGTCTCGGTCGCATCCATATAGGCATGGGTAGCGGAAATAAGGGCGCTTTCGCTTTCGACGTCGGTATAGGCGTTCAGGGTGCTGATCGTCGTGCCGATGGTGTAGCCGATCTTATCGTAGACGTTATCCTCATAAGTCGCCTTTTCGCCATAGTCATGCTCGGTGGCGTGGTAGGCGTCTTTGGGGCTTGCGGCTTGGAAATAATAAGCGCTCACGACGTCGAAGTAGACCGCGTCGCAGAGGACCGCCTGATGGGCGGTAAGTCCCGCGCGGGTCGTACCGGCGAAGACGGTTTCCGATTTGGTGATGTTGGAGTTGAAGATACGGTTGATGCCCATGTTGGTCATCGCGGAGACGAGGCGGTCCGTCTCGATGGTGTCGAGGTCGGTAAGGTCGATCTGCTGTAAGAAGGAAATATCTTCAAAGAGATTAACCAGCGAATCGACTTCGCTTTCATCGCCAACGAAATAGGAATACGGCTTGAAATCGAGGGACTCGCCGCTGCCAAACTGCGAGAAATAGTAGTCGGCGCATCTAAGGTCTTCGCGGATTTTCGACATCAAGTCGTTCGAGGTGTTCAAAGAATCCTTAAGGGCTTTCTCTAAACGGGCGGGGAGGAGGCGATAGAGGATTTCGCCTTTTTCCACGTAACGGATGAGCTCCGCCAAATTGTGTTTATTTTGCGCACGGGTCGCGTCTTTTTCCGGGGTACCACTCGGGAAGAAGGTATCAAGGTCGGAGATCGCGGAGAGGTCCAAACTGCCCTCGGAGTCGGTGAAGCTATCGGATTCCTGCATGTGGACGATGAGTTCATAGAGGTTTTCGATCTCATTGACCCAGTGGGACGGATCGATGTTGCCAATCATCTTCTTCACCGTCATCGCGGTGCCTTTGATGATCTTAGTTTCGTCTTCCCCTGCTCCTTCAAGCGAGCCATCATAGACGCCGGACTTCAGCAAGAAGGCCTTCATGAATTGTTCGAATACCGTCAGATCATCGGTGGGGACGAGACGGGAAGAATCGTGAAGAGCGTAGGAGTCATGGACGTCATGGAGCAACGAACGCAAGACGAGGGGGTTGATGGTGTCGAAGGAGGGATCTTCGATCAACGAGCTATCGTCGAGGAGTAACGAATAAAGCATCGCGATCTGGTCGATCTCCGGCGCATAGAAGGGCATGTTGAAATCCGGGTGGGACCAGGAATAGGCGCTTGGAGCAGCGAAATTGCCGTGTCCATCATGGTAATAATAGGAGAAATAGAAGTCGGCGTTTTCTAAGTCGACGCCCGCGTCTTTGACCTGCTGGATCGAATCGCCTTGGACGATGGTCTTTTGCAAGGCGTTAGGAACGCAATCGCGGTAGATCGTGCAGTCATTGAGGCAATGGAGCATATTGGCAAGCGCGTCCTCGCTTAAGTCCGCAATGGAGGGCGAGGAGGCGGAGAAGAAGGCATCGAAGGTCGAGCTTTGCAGCGTGCGGACGCAGTCGCCCCACTCCTGCGAGAGATATTGGTTGACCGCCGCTTCAACCGCGCCAAGGTTGCTTCCGTCATAGGCCGGGAGCAAAGAGGCAAGGACGTAGACTTCTTTCTGTTTGGCGGAGGTGTAGGAAGTCACAAAAGCGACGTCTTTGGGCGAGGAAGCATTATAGAAGTAGTCTTCCAAGGCCTCGACGGAAGTCATATCCGCGGCGAAGAGCTGGAAGCAGGTCTTGCCACCGCGGTAATCCGGGTCGCCCGGGAGGTAATCGTGCCATGCAACGGTGGAGGAGAGCTCGGTGTTGGAGTTGAAGATCATCGAGCCACCCATCGCTTCAAGGGCGAGGGAGAGGGAGTCAACGTCCACCGAATTTAAGTCGGAAGTATCCATCTTCATGCAGGGCGCGAGGTGGTCGAGGACGGTGATGAAGCGTTCCACTTCTTCTTCGTCATACGGGTCGAAGTCGGTACCATCGCTATTGCGGGTATAGAGGAAATCGGCGCACCAGAGGTCGTCGGCGAGGTTGTTCATGGTGATGTTGCTTAAGCCATCGTGCACCGATTCTTCGAGCTTCGGCGGGAGGCAACGGTAGAACGTCTCGCTGTCCATCAAAGAATTCAGCATGAACTGTAGCTCCTGATGGGCGCCGCTTTTGGCGAAATAAGAATCGAGGTCCGTCATCGCGGAGAAGTCGAGTTCGCCCGCGTCGGTGATGAAGGAAGAATTCTGCAAGGTGATGATGAGGTCGCAGATGGAAACGATCTCGGTATCCCAATCGCTGACGCCGAGGACGATGTCTTTGATGGTCTTTTCCGAACCTTTGACTTTGACGTCGTTGGTGGTGATTTCGTTGCCATCGTGGTCGGTATAGAGCTTTGCCTTGGTCATGATGGTGCAGACCACGTTCTCGAAGGCGGTGATTTCCGGAAGCGCTTCGCCCGGGTACATCTCGCTGACGTGGGTCGGGTTGAAGAGTTTTGAGGTGGAAAGCGTCTCGAGCATCGGGTGGAGCATGCCCTCCACTTCGAGGGTCGCGATATTGATGTCGAGGTCGCTATCGGCAGCGGCGACGTCCATGAGGCGGAGAATCGAACGGATTTCGGTATTACGAGCTTCTTCTAAAGCCGTGGTGTCTTTGCCCTCTTCCCGCGCCGCGACGATCAATTCGGCGTTGTGGTAAAGGTAGCCTTCGTTGATTTCCGCGTCGGCGATCTCTTCAGGGAGTTCACCGGAATTGAGGGCCATGTGGATGGCGTTGCTTAGCAGCACCGGTCCGAAGACCTTGCTGTGATTGAGGTAGCCGATCGCCCCAGTCAAAGCCGGAAGCTTATCCATGTCGAAGTTATTCATGGCTTCCATGCCGCCGGCGGCATTGAGGCATTGGAGGATATCTTTGAGCAATCCGAACTCGGTATCCCATTCTTCCGGGGTGGTCAAAGAGGCGATGGAAGAGCAGAAAACGGTGCAAATCTTCTCTTTTTGCTCGAGTTTTTCGTTCCAATCGCTCGTTTCGTCGAGGATATCTTGGATGGACTTTCCATCAACGACCTTGTGGGGATAGTCGACGAAGAGATTCATCATGTCTTTGGAGTTGAGGTTGAGGAGGAGCTTGTCCTGAAGGAAGCGCGGGAAGACGTATTCCTTCTCATCGCGGAGCGTTCCTTCTTCATCGAAGGCGGAGAAGAACATGCCCGACTTAGAAAGTTTGGCGAGCATGTCGACGACGGCCGGGTTGAAGGGGTCGAGCTGAGAGATGTCGAGTCCGCGGTAAGCGAGGTCGATGATGGATTGGATGGCCACGCCTTCGTTCGTCCAATCTTCGGGGGTGACGAGGTTCTTGTAGGTCACGCCGATATCGACGGCGTCTTGATAACCGTCTTCGCCGAAGATGGCCTTCAAGATCATGTTGTCGAAAATCGAGGCAGCCGATTTGCGAAGTATCTTCGACTGGCCGACGGAAGCGAAGACATCATCGACGGGAATCGAGGCGAGGGTCGTCATGATCTTCGTGGGGTTCGCGCCGGAGAAATCACCGATCTTCGAGACGAGACCCGAGTCGATGATGGTCTTGACGCAGTTCATCAAATAGAAGTTCTCGCCACGGGTTGAGCCGATATTCTCGCCATCCCACGAGGAGGTAAGGTCCATGTCCTGGAGGTCGGCGGTGTCAATGTTGATGGCCGTCTCGCCGGGCAAGGAGGAAAGCAAGTAATCCAAAATGCCGCTGACATTGGTGTTATAAACGACTTTGTCCCCTTCTTTGACGATGGGGTTAAAGATCTTGGACTTGCAGATGATGTCCAACATGTGGGTGAGCTGGTAATGCGAATCCTCGTCCTCGAGTTTCGCAAGGGATTCGAGAAGTGTCTCCACCGGCATCGAAGTTTCCGAATCGGAGGCGACCATCGCGCCGATGACGGGGACGACGTCGTTGCAATAGACGCCGATGTCGAGTAGGCTCGAGAGTTCTTTGCCGATATTGATGCGCTTGCCCTCATGGTCTTCATAAAGGGCGATTTCGGTGATGCCAAGTTTGCCTAATGCTCCTTCATTAGGATCCAGAAGCGGGCGGACAAAATGGTCGGCAACCGGGGCGCCGATGGCATTCATGACGCGGGATTTATCGATGCATTCAACGCCGGATTTGATGGCTTCGGCGATGGATTTATCGATGTTGATGATTGTGCCGTTCTCCGCGAAATCGACGCCTGGGTGGGAGGCATAGTCCTTGATGAAGGCTTTGCCGGCGTCGGAACTCGCGATTTTACCAGGAACATCCAAAATCGCGCCGAATTCACGTTTGAAGTTGATGCGGGTCTCGCTGGTGCGATTGCCCTGGAATTCGACGGCGATGGTCGAAATGTCTTCGTGAACCTTCTGATCGGCCTCATCCGTGAGCACCTCTTGGTCCACATATTCCGCGCCGACTTCTAAGGCGATGGGCAAAATCGTGGCGATTAAGTCCGAATCGAGGAGGCAAAGGAATTCCTGGTTGTTGCCTTTGTCGTCGGTGACGGGCTCGCCTTCTGGGGTGCGCTTGCCGATAAGGACTTCAATCAAGCGGTTGGGATCGCGAGCAAGCGCGGACATGAAGGAGTCGGTGAGTTCCTGGACGAGATCTTGGCTGCTATTGGCCGAATCCGCATATTCGGGTTCGAGGTCTTCGAGGCGGGTTTCGACGTCATGGAATAAGTTGGCTTCCTTCCACCAGTCGATCGATTCGATGTCGGTTGAAGCGAAAGCGGAAGCCAAAGAGGGGAGGGAGCCGCGCGACTTTTGCCAGGATGGATTGGACTCCATCTGGCCGAGCACGTAGCCGGAAATCACCGCGTTGACCATCTGGCGACGGCGCGGCGAAGATTCAATTTCCTCGCGGACTAAAGCGAGATAAGAATCCGAATAGGAGCAGGAAGAATCATAAAGGGGGACGGCATAATCGCCTTGGAAGACGTCTTCGAGGGTGGAAACGTAATCGCTTTCGGCGACGCGGTTATAGGCGCGCATCAAACGGGTCGGATGGCCATCTTCGCCATCAAGGCCAAGCCAGGCATCGACGTCGCCGGGGTTTTCTTTCTCGATTTCGTCGATGTTCGAAGCGACGTCAAGGGTTAACGGAACTAAACCATGGAGCAACTCATTGGCCTCGCTCGAACGAGCCCATTCATAAAGGGTATTGCCCATTAACAAAGAAGTGTGGATCAACGCGGAGCCGGTGGATTGGCTCGGGTCTTCCGAGAACATCCATCTGCCGAGGGTGCCTTCTACGGAAGCGATGACGCTGAATTCTTTGATGATGTTGGCTTCCGCCGTGTAGCCTGCGCTCGAAGTGAAGGAGTTTTGGGCAAAGAATTCCGCGAGCTGGGTATCGAGGGTTTTGTTGCCGCTGCCCTTGGTCCACTCAAAAAACACTTTGTTGAACACCGATTGGTCATAGGAATCAAGGACGCGGTTGACGAGTTTCAATGTGTCGTTGGTCTCATCCTCTGGAATCTCGATGTTGTTACGGATGGCGTTGGCAAGCCCCGAGAAGGGGATAACCATCAGGGCCAATAAGCCAAACCAGACCACCGCTTCTTCTAAGCCGGAGATGATGCGGGCTTTGGGTTTGCGCTTGGCTTTGGGGGTGAAGCGCTTGAAGATCAAGTGCCATAAGACCCAGCTTAGGAACGAACCGACCGTGCTGGTAAGGAAAGCGACCAAGAAGACGATGAGCAAGCGAACGAACGATCCGGCGAGGGCGATGGAGTAGGCGATGATCGATTCCGTGGAGGCGCGCACATGAAAAACATCGACCAAGACGGTGCGGATAAACTCGAAAGCAGTGTTAAAAGTCGTGGTGACGGGAACGTCAACCGCGGAACCTTGGATTTCCATGTGGATGGGGCCACCATAGAAACTATTGATGGGGAATTGACCGATGATATCGACCCAAATCGGCATCAAAAGCAATAGCGCGACAGCCATCGCGGTAAGGAAAATCGTACGGAACGTACCGTGTTTCCATCCACGGATGAGACCGCGCAAAAAGGCGAGCAGCATCCCGCCAAACATCAAGCCCAGCAGAACCCAAAAAGCAATATCGACATATTGCAAAATCTGATTTTGATCAATGTTTCCAAGGTTTAACATGTCTAAATTATCACCTAACACACGCGAGCACGTAAAGATATGAATTCGCAAACTTCGTGCAAAAAGGTCCCGACTCGCTAAACTATTGCTTGTTATGAGAGCCTATTTCAAAAAAGAAGAATGCCCCAGCTGTCACACCAAGCACGACCCCACCTTAATGCGCTGCCCGTCCTGCGGATACGAAGACTCCTCTCGTCGCGACCTTCGCGCCTTTGAGCACCACGTCCATGAATCCGTTCCCTGGCAGATTGCCTATTTTTTAATCCAACTCGTCGGCTTCCAACTCCTAGGAATCATCCTCTCCCTCATCTTCCAAGTCTCTTTTGCCATGAGCCACCCCGGATCGACCACCGAGGACTTCGCCGCCTGGTCGAAGGAACCGGGAACCAACTTCGCCTTGACCGCCATCGCTTACCTCATCTTAACCGGCGCCTTCGCCATCATCTGGGCAATCCGCAAAAAATACCCCACCATCTTTGCGAGTTTCAAAAACTACAAAGCCTACCTCTTTGGAATCCTCGGCGGGGTCGCTTTGATTGCGTTGCAGATTTTGTATAACCTTGGCGCGACGGCGATCCTCAAAGCCATGGGGCAAGCATCCCCCACCATCAACGGCAACGAAACCGCCATTCGCAGCATGGTCAAGATTCTGCCGCCCCTAGCCCTATTCATCTTCGGCATCGTCGGCCCCTTCGCGGAGGAAATTGGATACCGCGTGGGCTTATTCAGTCTCTGCTCGAGGTTTGGCAAGGTCCTCGCCTATATCATCTCCGCGGTCATCTTCGGATTCATCCACTTCAACTGGGCCGCTTTATTCGACCCCACGCTTCAAGCCTCGCTAGCCAATGAGCTCATCATTATCCCGAGCTACATCGTCTCGGGCGTGGCGCTAGGCTTCATCTACGACAAACTTGGTTTAGCGGGTTCGCTCACCGCCCACGTAACGAACAACATGATTTCTTTGGTCATCACTTTGGTCAGCGGAGGAAACAATGCCTGAGCAAAAAACCCCGCAAATCCTGTCTGGTTTTGTCCTGAAGGTCATCGGTCTTGCCGTGATGCTGCTCGACCATTTGGGCTTATTTTTGATGAACAAATACTTCGGCGTGAACGAAGGCCTCTACCAGATGGCCTACGTATTTCGCTGCATCGGGCGCATCGCGATGCCACTTTTTGCTTTGTTCACCGCCGAAGCGGTCCGTTATTCGAAAAAGCCCTGGTCTTATCTCCTACGCCTTTTCCTCATGTATGCGGGTATTTCGATTGCATTAGTGATCTTCATCTACGCCATCCCCGGCAATCAAGGACTCGCGAAAGATATCGGCGGCAACGCGTTCGCGGATCTCTCCTTGCTCGCATTAGCCTTGATATTGTTCCGTTTTCCCGGCGCGAAAAAGCTTCTTGCCCTACTGCCCCTTGCTTTCGCGGGATTCGTCTACGGCATCCAAATTTACGAATACGCGAATGCGGTGACGATCTTGTGGTTCCCGCGTTTCCTTAGGCCCGACTACAGCCTTCTTGGTTTACTTATCGGCATCGGTTTCTATTTTGTCTATCCCCTCACCGACCTCTTTTCCAAGGCCTATATCCAAAATATGGGTATTTCCCTGGAAGCATATCGCGAGACGAAGAGTTACCGTAAAATGGCCAACATTGTTGGAGCGTCGCTCTTCTTCGCTGTCGTCGCAATTTTCTGGGGCATCAGCTATATCGGATATAACTACGACTTCCGCCCCTACGATAACTATTTGATGCAATTACAGAGTTACTGCCTTCTCGCCATCCCCTTAATTTACCTATATTCTGGGGCGAGGGGGTACGATTCAAAACCCTTCCGCATCTTCACCTATCTCTTCTATCCGATGCATATCGCTATCTTGTTTTTCATTTTTTCGCTATAGTCTAGCCAGTGAAAGGAAGTAACAACCATGATCATTCATATCAACAACGTCGATCAATATAACGAGCTCATCGCCAAGGGCGAAGTGCTCGTCGATTTCTTTGCCACTTGGTGTGGACCCTGCAACATGCTCGCCCCCATCTTGGAACAAGTGGCCAACGAGAACCCCGAACTCACCATCGCCAAAGTGGACGTGGACGAAGTCGGTGCCTTGGCGCAACGTTATGGCGTCGCCTCGATTCCCACTCTTCTCTACTTCAAGGATGGCGAATTAAAGAACCAGGGCCTTGGCTTC
>JAFVCC010000121.1 GCA_017479485.1 Bacilli bacterium | reverse complement strand
TTTTTTATTCATAATCTTTCCTTCAATGATTGCTAAATCAATCTGATAAAGGCTTAATTTCTCATAAAGATTTTTTATAGAATCAGAAATAATTCTTATATGTAACCCACTATTTCTTTCGGAATATTTTGCCATGATTTCTGGAGCGATGTTGCTCTCGGAAGTATGGGTAATACCAACGGTCAGATTATTAACACATTTCTTGCAATCTTTTAGTTTGCGATTCATATCGTTGTAAAGAGATTGAATGCGTAAAGCGTATTTAAGCACGATTTCCCCTTCTTTTGTTAGGGATAGATTATTGTTTGAACGAATAAATAATTTAGCATCAAATTCCTCTTCTAATTGTTTGACGTGTTGGCTAACGGCGGGTTGAGTCAAATTTAGTGCTTTTGCGGCTTTAGTAAATGAATTTGTTTCGCTTAATTCGATGAGAGTTAACAATTTTGCATCCATGCGTATATTTATAAACTTTTTTTATAGTATTGAAAGTTTTTCTTATTTATTTCTTCTTGTTTTTGGGACTAGATTCGAATACGAAAATTTTTTTCGATTTACTGTTATGACTAATAATTTGGATTCAAAAAAGAAAGATTTGTTTGAAAACAAACCCGTGCTCCAGGCGATTTTAAGTTTGGCTATCCCTTCTATCATCGGGCAGCTTATTCTTGTCATCTATAACATCACCGATACGTTCTTTATCGGATTAGCGGCGAATAATATGGCGGATAAGGAATTAGGGAACGCTTTAGTAGCTGGCGTAACTATTTGCATGCCTGTATATATGATATTAAGCGCCATATCGAATTTATTTGGCATCGGTGCGTCTAGCGTTATATCTCGTTCTCTTGGAAAAAATAATCCATGGAGAGCTAAAAATGCATCTCGCTTCGCTTTTTATACTTGTTTAATTACGACGTTAATTTATTGCTTATTCATTTTCATTTTTAATAACCCTTTATCTAATTTATTGTCAGGAAACAAATCCCCTGAAACTTCTAGTTACGCTCGATCATATATCCTATATTGCGTAGTGATATTTGGTATTCCGACAGCAATTAATACGCTGTTTTCCCATTTATTAAGAGCCCAAGGAAAATCTAAGCACGCTTCTTATGGGATCGTTCTCGGGGGATTACTGAACTGCGGTTTAGATCCTCTGTTCATGTTTGTTATCATGCCATCGAATCCAGAAGTTGCCGCAGCTTTAGCAACCGGGATAGCGAATTCTATCGCGTTAATTTATTACGTCATCCTAATGATAATCAGGAAAAAGGATTTGGTAATTTCCATTAAATTTTCTAAGAAAATGTTCACAGAAAACATTCCTAGCGAAGTCATTGAAGTCGGCATTCCAGCTTGCTTGATGACCTTATGCGAAAACGTTTCTTATATGATTCTTGATGCTTTAATCGGCTCAGTTATTGTCGTTAAAGCAGAAAGCGATGCCGCACTAGCGGGTATTGGAGTCGCCAAAAAAATCAATATGTTCGCTCATTCTTCCGTGAGAGGCATGACGCAAGGCGTTTTACCTATCATCGGTTATAACAAGGCTAGTGGAAACCGTAAAAGAATGTCGAAAATCGTCTATGTCAGCGGCGCCATTTCAATAGGCATTGCTTTGTTAGCTATGATTATTTCTATTATTTGGGCCGCTCCTTTATCCACTATTTTCATCCACGAAAACAATTCCATTGCTTACGCCACAAAATTTTTAAGAATATTGTGCATCGGCGGCCCTTTTTCTGCCGTTGCTTATACCGTTATTTCCTTTTTCCAAGCCGTCGGTAAGCCTTGGAGAAGTCTTGTTTTAGCCTTATTGAGAAAAGGAGTTTTGGATATACCTTTGATGTTTATCTTCTTTTCTATCTCAAGAATGGAAAATAACTCTATTGGACCAGAGCTTATCGTTTGGGCCACTCCTATTACCGATATTGTTTGTTCTTTTGTGGCAGCTACTTTGTTTTATGGGTATGTCAAACGCAACGGTAAGAAAGCACCCGCTTTTAATAAGCAATGAGAATTCCCATCTCTAAAAGGCTGATAACTATGAATAAGATTGTTGATCTGAGACATAGAAAGCATGCAAGAAAAATAACGATTGCATTCTGTGGTAATAGTATTTTTTCTAGCATTTATAACGAAATAAAGATGGAAGGCTATGAAATATTCGCTAATTATATATATTCCAGCAAAGAAAAAGATTCTTGCGTTATAAATATGACAGTTAAAAGAAGAAGCCAATCATTTGATAAATATATTGCGTTCTTAGCAGATAAAGTATTTTGCGAAACTATTTATATATATGATTACATGGAAGTAGATAATGATTTCTAATCTCAGGATTAAAATCAGTATTTTCCAGTGTGAAAAGGGCTGTAACAAAACCTCACGATTAATGAGGGCGCATCGCAGCCCTATTTCTTATGAAAACCGTCCGAGCATCGAACCTCGGGCGCATTTTCGACCTGATTATGCATCGCCTTCGCAAATCCCCTTCGCCCTATGGCTGAAGGAGGCTTACGCAAAAACTCAGATTATGGATGTTTTGAAAAGGAAAGGGGCCGTAATCCTCGCCTTTTTACCAGTGGTTGGCTTGAGGTTTTGTTACAGCCCCTTTTCGTTGAGAATTAGACCGAATCAGCTATCGATTTTTCTCTTTTTATCGTTTTCGGGGTCCTTATTTTCTCCGGAGGATGTGCAACCTCCGCCAGTGACGGCTTTGAGTTGTTCATCGGTGAGCTTCACTCCTTCGTCACTAGCGAGTTGGCAGAGGTCGTTGACGTCCGCGCACTCATAGACCTTTTGGATCTGTTCTTCGGTTAATCCAGCGAGCAATTCACGTTTCATGGGGATCTCCTTTCCGCTTGAGGCGATGTAATTTGCTTCTTTTTTTAAGGTTAGATGGTCGCGCCGCCTTTTTCTTCTTCAATGGCTGGCGCATCGTTTTCGAGTTCACTAGAACGGTCGAGTTCCTCGGGCTCGGATAAGACTTCGTCGTCGAATCGTAGGTCATCGAACAACGCTTTGTGGAAGTCGGATTGGTCGACGCCGTATTTGACGTCTTCTTGAATCGCTTCCTTCGGCGCTTCGGGGGTTAGGTTATCGGGCATCGTCTTCGTCCTCCTTTCTTTTTGTTGTCTCTATTGTAAATGATATGGTGCAACAAACCTGTCACAGTAGAGAATTTTTTTGCATTTGTTTTTTTCTGGCATCTCCCCGACTCCTTAGATTTGATCATTAAGTTGAAATCAAGGGCATTTTGCAGGGGATTTTAAGTATAACCCGATTCAGCGTTCGAGTGCGACAAGGGGAATATTTTGGGTGAACTTATAGGCTTGTCGCGCTGCTTCTTCCGGTTTTTTGGGCTTATCTTCGCTGACGTAAGAGATCAGCATGGAATGGAAGAGGGAAAGCCAGAGGGTCTGGATGGTGCGGTTATCGCCGCCGCTAGGGAGGAGAGCGAAGAATACTTCAAGGATCTTATGGCCATATCCGGCGCGGACGACGGCCCTAAGGTCTTCATAATGCTCCTCGGCGAGGGTGAAGAGGGCGAGCCAATTCTTATAGATATCGGTTCCGATCTGGCCCGCGAGGGTCATTGAGAATACTTTGAGCTCATCGACGAGGACGTCCTCGACGTCGTCATAGTTCCGATAGAACGCCGTGCGTGAGACACCGGCGACGCGGCAGAGGCGAGAGACCGTGACCCGCGAATCGTTTTTGTCTTTGAGGATGATCATCAAGGCGAAGCGAAAGCAGCTCTTCGCAAAGTCGCGCGACTCTTCGTTGTTCTTACGTAATGTCTCCAATTGATGTTGGTTCACTGCGATACGCCTTTCTTGTTGCTATGCTGATGCTAATCGTTGCTTACTTCGACGTCGTCCTTCTCGAGGTCGTTATGCGCCTCGATGTGAGCTTCGTCCGCGGAATGGTTATGGACGTCAAGGTCATCTTCTTCCACTTCGAGCGGATTCAAGATGGCTTGAACGCGTTGGATGGGACGCTGCACCTCGATGCGCTGGTTGGTGCCTGGGACGAGTTTCTCGATCTCGGGTCCTTCGTTCTTCTGGAAGGTCTCGATGATGTCGAAGGAAAGAATCGCGCGGTCTTTCGCGGGGGAAGGAAGACGCATCGCCTGTTCCCTCGTGGTGACGCCTTTATGGATGAGGTATTGGTTGGCCGCGATTTTGCAGGGCATCGAATTCTTGTAGGCGACGTGGTTGGGATTATCGAAGTCCTTGAGGGCTTGGATGAGGTGCTTATATTCGAGGGAGGTCGTATTGAAGAGCCTCTCTTTGACGCCGCCGGAAATCTCCGAGGCGATGCGATATAAGCCACCGTTATCGATCTCGTGGACCGGAAGGTCGTGCTTTACCGCGTATTTGAAGACGAGTTCGTCGCGGGAAGCTTGCCACGCGGGCTTTTTGAATTTCTTGGGGAAAGGAGGGATCTTGAATCCGGGCTCTTTGGTGTAATCGATGGCGAAGATCTTCTTGATGCCTTCGACGTCGGTTTGGTTGAGGGTGACGAGGGTGGGATTATTGACCCACGTGGGGTTATTGACGATGGTGGATATGGCGGCGGGCTGGGTCGCGTTTTGGGTCGGCAAGAGGACGACGCTAGAGAGGGCGCCGGGCTTTTTGACGTCCACGCCATATTTGGGCAGTGAAGAGAAATACTGCTTGAACTGGGCCACGAGCGTATCCTTGCCTTGGAAGCTTGCGACATTCTCGGTCAATTGTTGATATAGCTCTGGTTCCTCGTTGCTTAATTGAGGGCCATTCATGGCGAAGTCCTGCTCCTCGCTTTCGTATTCGTGGGGAACGGTGAAATAGCCTTTGTTGACTTTCTTTAGGCCGTTGGAGGCATCGACGAGGTTCTCGAAGTTGCCGCAGACGGGATCATAGTAACGGAGCATCTCCGGGGTGAGGAGGGTCTTGGTATGGGCGAAGCAGGCCTTCATCGAGCTCGAATCCTCGACGAGGGTCGGATCCTTTTCGGAATAAAGGACCATGAGGCTCTCGATATCCTTGCATTTGGCCATCTCCGTCACTTCCGATAAGTCGGCGTTAAGGACCTTCTGGAAGCGGTATTGCATCATCGCCTCCGGGTGGAGGGTGTATTGCTTCATGATCTCGTCGTTATAGGCCATGGCCTCAGGGTCATCGCTCGGGATGAGCATGGTGTGCATGACGCGGTCGAGCTCATAGCATTTTCCTTTGACGCGCAGGTGGCGGTATTTATCGCCGAGGGCTTCCTGGATTTCCTTCTTTTTGACTTCGTTGGCTTTGACTTCAAGGCTCTTCTTATAAAGCCAAGCCTGACGGGGGTCGTTGATCTTTTTGTCAAAGGCGGGGAGGTCGAGCTTAAAACGCAGGTTCTCGGGCAGATAGGAATTGATTTTGTTGGTGTTGGCGACGTATCGCTCGCGCAACTGGCGTTTTTCCTCTTCGGTGAACGCGTATGGCATAAAAGGTCCTCCTTTCCTTTTGACGTGGTTATGCTATCACGCGCCATGCCATAAAAGTGTCACAGCCCAAGAAAAAAAGGAAAGCGCGTTTTTCACGCGCTGTCCCCTACTCGCCGAACATGTTGCGCATCACTTTCGAAGCGATGACGCGGATGTTCGTGCGGTTGGTGGGTGAGGTGATGATGAAGGCGTTGCCGCGGGGGTTATTGACGATTTGGTCTTGTTCGACCTCGTTGATTTGCCCCGCTTTGTCGTAGAGGGTGCAGAGGTCGTCCATATCGTTGGGTGAGAGGGAGAAGATGAAGGAATATTGGCAGGCGTTGATGATGGCCGTGGATTTGCGGACGATGTCCTCGCTGCCGACGAAGTCCTTGATGTTCTGGGTGATGACGATCTGCATGCCGTTATATTTACGGATACGCTTGGCGAGCTGGTACATGAAGTCGAGGGCGACGGGGTACTTCGGGTCGATGAAGACGTGGGCCTCGTCGATGGCGACGACGATCTTGCGGTTGCCGCCGTGCTTGAGGTTGAAGTCGCGGTTTTTGATGATCTCGTTGTCGAGCCACTTGAGTACGAGCAGCATCTGGGCGTTGGCGATGGTGTTGTTCTTGTTGGAGAGGAGGCTTTGGAAGTTGAAGACGGTGAAGTTCTCCTTGACCGTAAGGGTGCTCTCACCATTCCAGAGGTTGGCGTTACGCCCATCGCCCGCGAATTTAGAGACATAGTTGGAGAGGATGCGGAGCTGGGTGACGTCGTAATCGACGGTCGCTTCCTCGAGGCGCTTCTCCACGAGGGCGTAGAGGTCATCGAAGGTCGGGTAGTCCTTCGGCTCGAGGGTCGAAAAGTCGGTCCGCGAGTCGATGCCCTTGGTCTTATATAAGGTAACGATGATGTTATTGAGGTATTCCAAGGCGTCGGAGGAGATGCCCGAGAGGGCGACTTTGAAGAACTCCTCGAGGAACTGCAGGTGGACCGCGAAGTTATTGACCGCGGATTCATCGCCTTCCTCGTCGGCATCGAGGGTGGTGATGACGTGGAAGGGGTTGATGCGGCCTTCTTTCGCCGTGCCGACGTCGATGAGCCTTCCGCCGAGATTCTGGGCCAAGGACTGGTATTCGTTTTCGGGGTCGAGGATGAAAACCTTGCAGTTTTCCGCGCAAAGCTGGCTCAAAATCGTTTTCGTCGCATAGGATTTGCCCGAGCCCGACTTGCCGATGACGACCATGTTGGAGTTGACGCGCTCGAAGTTCCTCTTGAAGAAATCGAGGATGACCGGGTAGTCGTTTTCGGTGCCTAAGACGCAGCCTTTCTCGTCCATGATGGTCGAGAGGACAAAGGGGAAAACGGCAGCGACGGAATTGGAATGGATGGCGCGCTGGAAGTTGACCATGGAGTCAAGGCGCGAGATGTTGCTGGAGATAAGAGCGAGATTCTGGCAGAAATAGTTATCGACGATCTCGAACCCTTCCTCGGAGAAGATGCGCTTGATGCGCTTCTTTTCGCTGCGGCGGATGTCCTTCTTCGCGTTTTCGGGCGGATAGACGGTGATGTGGAGGTTGACGCCGAAGAGGGTCTCGTTGTCGTTTTGGAGCATGCGGAGCACTTCGACGAGGGTGTTGATATGCGTCTGCTTGTCGATGATGCTTGAGGCGCGGTAGGAGTTATTCGACTGCGAGGCGAGCTCCTGGACCGAGCGGTCGATCATGTGGATGGCCTTGCCTTTTTCAAAGGGCGCGAGGTTCATGACGACCTTGGTCCCAGGGATGTTGAAGATGCGGTACCCCCAGGCGTTCAAAACGGAAATGGGGAAGTTTTTGACGGTGAAAATGTAGCATTCCTCGCCGTCGATGACCGTCGAGCGGGGACGGAATTCGATGTTTTGGGGATAGACCCAGTTCATGAATTCCTCGGGGGAGAGCATGTCGACGTCCTTCTCCTCGAACTTCGAGGTGTAGGTGTATTTGACGAAGACGCCAAGCTCTTTGGTGGAGAGGATATGGGAGGTCATGCCGATGGCGGAGAAGGTGAGGATCGCGTCGTTGAGGATCGAATCGATGACCTCGCGGTTCTCATCATAGATGACGAGGTAATAGAAGGGTTTGCGGACCGGGGCCTCGGTGTCGAGCTCGGTGTAGGTGCGGATGCGGTCGTCGATGATCTTGCAGCGGGAATCGAGTTCCTGCTTGGTGAGCTCGCCCGATTCGAAGAGATGAAAGAGCTCGTCTTTCTTGCGGTTCTCGTCGGCGATATAGGATTCGAAGTTGAGCTTGCGGTCGAGCTTGACGATGGAGGCGCGGGTCTTGTTGGCCACTTCGCGGATGATCTTGCCGAAATGCTCGTCGATCATCTGGTCCTGACGGTATTCGGAAAGCAGCGAGAATTCGCGGGGGTCGACCTGAAGGACGCCGGCGAAGTAATCCTTATAGACGATATAGTTGTCGCGGATGTCCTTGAAGGGCATGAACGCGTCGATATTCGTCTGGGATTTGCCGTTGTTTTTCGAATATTTCTTCACGGCGAAGACATATTTCACCGAGTGGGCGAGGAAGAGGTAGAAGCGGTCTCCCTCAAACGGCAGGAACATGCCGATGCCAATCGCGAGCACGATGACCGCCAGGATGAACCTCGCGATGCCAAGGTTGGTGAGAAGCAGCAATACAATGAGCCCGAGGAAGGCGAAGGCGATGATGATGTCGAGGATCGAGATGTTGCGGAAAAATTGAACTTTGACCTTCGTGGTACGCGGTATGATTCTCATTTCTTGTCATCTCCTTTTTTGCCTTCAAGGGCGTTATTGACGGCGTTATTGACCATGTTGCCGCCAGGCTGGGCGTTGTTGTTGACGTTACTTCCGCCTGCAGCCGGGCCACCGATGACGCCACCATTGCCCTGTCCGATGCCTTTGCCGGCCTCGCCACTACCCTTGCCGGCGCCTTCGAGGATCTTCTTGACGGACTCGCCTTTGCCGCCTTCTCCGGCGGGTTTGTTGTTGGCTGCGCCACTGCCGCCACGGCCTTTGCCGCCGGCGTTAAGGCGCGCTTCTTCCAGCTGGTAGTCGCGGCTCGTGCGGAGGCCAAGGCGGCGTCCGACCGCGGTACCGAGGCCTTGGTTCCTGGCGTCGCGGGCGAAGTTGATCGCGCTGCGGGTCGCGGAAAAGGGGGCAAAAGCCGTGGCTTTCATCATGCGGCCCATCTGGCTCGAGGCGATGGCGTTGTCGCGGAGCTCATTGGAGCCCGCGCCGGCGCTGATGAGGTTGCCCACGAGCGCCATCATGCGGTTCATGGACACGCCGCCGCCGACGATGATGACGATCTTCATGAAGTTGTTGAGGATCTTGTTATCGAAGAAGACGAGGGCGTCGTTGGTGATGGCGCCGATGATCAATGCATAGATGTTGATCGCGATGATGCAGCCATAGCCCGTGAGGAATTTGACGATGAATTGGTCGCGCCAGAGTTTGAACCTTGCCCCGTCGTCGAGGACGGAGGTGGAAAGGGAGATGGGCGAAATGACGAAGAGGATGACGATGGAGATCGCGCGGTCGACGAACATCAGCAACGCCTGCCCGACCGCGAGGATCAAGACGATGCCCGAGATCCAGGAGAAGAAGAAATCGTAGTCGGAAAGATCCAGGTAGCTTTTGACGTTGCTGGTGGAGGTGTAATCGAAGTGCGCGTCGAGGTAGAAATCCGGCTTGACGCCCGACTTGAGCGCCCCTTGGCCAAAGGCGCCCGCGAGGAAGCGGCCTAAGCCATCGGGCGAACCACCGAGGGTCGCCTGGTAAAGGACGCGCATGATCTGGTTGGTGAAGAAAATCAAGATGGTCATCGCGGCGGGGATGAAGAGGAAGATCAACATCGTCTTGCCAACGGAGACCAGCACTTGGGCCGGCGTCTTATCGACCTTTTCGGAGGAAATCGTGCGGAGGATGGCGAAGACGCCGAAGATGCCCACGAGCACCACGCCGATGAGCACCGCGCCGACGAAGGCGTAGGTGATGGCTTGGTTCCTTAGGAGGAAGGAAACGAAATCCATCTCGTTGCCGCCGTAGCGGATTGGCTCGATGCCGCAAAGCATGTTCGCGCATGCCAAAAGGTTATCGATGATTGAGTAGATGGATTTGGAGACCGCGTAGAACATCTCCCAAATCCAGTCAAATAATCCAAACATATGGGTTACCTCCTTATGCTATGGCGCGGATCATCAAATTCATGAATTGGAAGGAAAATGGCGTCAATTGGCCCACGTTCCAACCGGAATTGTTCTCAATGCGGAAGTAGAGATAAGAATCTTCCTTCGCATGGAGATATTGGTCTTGGCTCCCCTGCTGGTGAAAGTTGCCAAGGACGAAGCCCGCCCAGTTTTCGCGGTGGACGACCATCTCCCCCTCGACGCAGCTTTGCTGAGGCAAGAGGTCGTCATAGATGATCGGTTGCTCGCCGATGGGGTTGCCATCGTCGTCATAGATGGTTTCCGTCTCGGGTGAGGTTAAATATTTGATCTTCTGGGGAAGGATGTCTCCAGGGGCGAAATAGAAGGCGCTGAGCTTCATGGTGACATCTGCCTCCGTACGGACGCAGAGGGAGATCGACTCGATGTCGAGGTCGCTCTCAAACGGCAGGATGAGGTAGAGGTATTGCTGGTATTGCACCTCGTATTCGCTCTTCTCCCACTTGAGCTCCTTCATGGTCATGTCGTTGAAGAGCGAGTTTTCGACGTCATAGGAGACCTCGCCCCCGTCATAGAGGCAGCGCAGGTCGCCAAAGGAGTCATAATAGCTCTTGTAACCATCCGACTTCTCGAACACCCCAAGGTTCGCCGCGCATGAGCAAAGAGCCGTCGTGGCGAGGGCAAAAAACGTGAAGAGGATGGATTTCTTCATGGCTGGACGTCCTTCTTTAGTCGCATCAATAGGTATTGACTTCGTAGGTGCGGTACCAGTTGGTGAAGATGCCAAGGGCGAGCTGCAAGGCGACCAAAAGGACGAAGATCAGCACGAAGCCGATGATGGCGTTCTTGAGGCTGTTGCGCGCTTTCTCGTGCTCCTGGGGCTCTTCGGCCTTGGCGTATTTGACGCCGAGGAAGATGACCCAGATCGCGCCGACGGCGCCGACGACGGTCAAAAGTACCGGCACGACGACGCCAAGCACTTCAAGCAGCGGCTTGACGACGGAGTTCAGGTCCTTTTCGGAGATGGCCAAGATGGCGGGGCTAAACATAGTGATGTCCTCCTAAAATATCGGTGGGATAAATGGCTATTGCCGCTTCATCAATAGGTGTTGACTTCGTAGGTGCGGTACCAGTTGGTGAAGATGCCAAGGGCGAGCTGCAAAGCGACCAAAAGGACGAAGATCAGCACGAAGCCGATGATGGCGTTCTTGAGGCTGTTGCGGGCTTTCTCGTGCTCCTGGGGCTCTTCGGCCTTGGCGTATTTGACGCCGAGGAAGATGACCCAGATCGCGCCGACGGCGCCGACGACGGTGAGCAGGACCGGCACGACGACGCCAAGCACTTCAAGCAGCGGCTTGACGACGGAGTTCAGGTCCTTTTCGGAGATGGCCAAGGTGATGGGGTTGAACATATTTTTTCCTCCTAAATATTGGTTCTATTTGGTTTTTCGCTAGTCGTCCGTCTTGAGTTTCGTGTGGTAGGCAAGGCCAATGCCTAACCCGATGACTATCAGGGCGCTAGTGACAATGAAGAAGATGCTTCCCGCGACGTTGGTGACGGCCTTGCGGGTAAAGGCGTATTCGACGGTCACCCCTTGCAGGTTGGTCACCTGGACCTTGTATTTGCCGCCGCTATTGATGGTGGGCGACTCGGTCGAGATGGTCATCGTCGTGGTCGAGATGAGCTCGCCGTCTTTGTAGATCTTGACGACGTCGCCGACCTTGAGGCCCGAGAGGGTCACGTCGCGGGCGGTGATGCCGCCATCGTCGACGCCGACGAGGGTGGCCGTGGGCGGCGTGTTATCGATGCTGACGGAGAAGTTGAAGGACGTGGAGGTCTTCGTGGAGCTCACGACGACGAGGTAGTCGCCGTTTTGGTCGAGGGTGATCGACGCTTTCTTGATGACCTCGATGCTCTCGGCCTTGCCGTCTTTGCCGATGCGGCTCACCTCAGTCACCTCGTATTCGAACGGGGCGGTGTAGGTGAAGGTGGCGAGGGAGTTATTGAGGATGGTGAATTCCTCGTAGGACTGGTTGCCGACCATGTCCTCGATGATGATTTCGTAATGCCCGGTGGCGGAGAAGGTCGCCGAACTATATTCGGGGAGCAATTCGCCATCGCGGACCACGTATTTGATGTGGGAGCCATCGGTGGCGGAGAAGGTGACGCTGGCGTTATTGACGACGCCGCCGTCCACCACTTCTTCGCCCGTCGAGGATTTGGCGAGGGAATAGTGGTTAGCGCTTTTATGGATGACGATGTAGGTGGCGATGTTGCCGGCGATGTCGCGGACGACGAAGCGGTATTCGCCGTCGGCGTAATGCATCTCGCCCGAGAAGTAATCCTTCGTCTCGCCGCCATCGACGGTAAGGGTGGCCTTGAGGCCGTCGGCGAAGGTGATGCTCACGTCGTCTTTGGTGTAGAGGACGTTATTGACGGTCATCGTCTTCATCGTCGAGGAGTCGAAGGCGACATCGTCGCGGTAGAGCACGGCATCGAATTCGACCTTGTTGCCGTATTCGTCGATGTAGGAGACGCGGTAACCGAACCGGCCTTTGCCCGAGGCGTTGCTGAACTCGATGATCTTGGGCTCGTCGAGGCGGTAGGACTCGTCGTTGATCTTGAAGACGTAGGTCGTGGAATCCGTCGAGAAGCGCAGGACGTTATTGGAGTAGAAGCCCCTTTCTAAGGCGAGGCCGAGGTCGAATATCTGATAGTTGTTCGGGTCGCTGGTGGTGGTGCGGGATAAGACGATGCTTGGGATATTGTTGTAATAGACGGTCTTGGTGACGAGGTCGCCGTATTTGTTGCGGAAGCCGACGGTGTATTTGCCAATACCATAGCGTCCGATGGCTTCGTGAAGCAACGTCTTGTCGCCGTCGCCTTCATCGGTGATGGCGTCATAGAGGACGACGTGCTTCTCATCGTTGACGACCATGTCGACGAAGACTACGTCCTCGTTGTCGTTGACGATGATGGAGCAGAGGGTGTTCGTGTAGCCTTGGCTATGGAGGAGGGCTTCCTCGTTATAACCGACGATCCAGTCTTCCTGGAAGATGAAGTCCTCGACGCTGCGGATCTCGAAGACGAAGTCCTCGAAGACGCCGTTGCTGCCGACGACGCGGACGTGGTAAGTGCCATCGCGGCTAAGCTGCAGGGTGGTCGAGCCGGCGTCGACGATGCCCTGATGGATCTCGCCATCGACTAGGAAGTGGACTTCGGTGGAGAAGACGGTGAGGTCGATCGCGTAGTTGGAATAGATCACCTCGTGGCTTTCCTTGTAGGTCACTTGGCTGCCGTCGAGGCAGCGGATCGTGACGATGGAGGCGAAGGAGTCGATCTTGTTGACGAGGTAGACGGTGGTGTTATGGAAGATGTTGGTGACGACGATGCGGTAATAGCCGTTATCGTTTCCTTCCAAGGTGGAGAGCCACTCCCCATCGGCGTAGAGGAGGACTTCGTCGCCACTAAAGTCCTTGCCCTCCGAATATTGGTAGGCGATGGTGAGGATGGAGGCGTCGAGGGCCGTCTTATCGATGGAGAGGACATCGGAGACGTAGATGTAGTCTAAGGCGACTGATTTGTCCACCACTTGATCGCCGGTGAGCAAGACAAGGGTTGGAGCTTCCTTCGAGAGGACGGCGACGTAGCGGTTGGGAAGATGGACGCTGCCGGAAACGAAGCGCGATTCGACGGTGATTTCCGGTCCGAGGGCCACGATGCGGTAATGGACCATGCCTTGGTCGTCGATCATCGCGTAGATGGTGAAGGTGGCCATCTCCACCGCTTCATAGTAGACGCCGCGCTTAACGAGTTCGCTTTCCCGGTCGAGCACATAGCTCGCGTTTTCGCGGTATTCGGCGTATTTGTAGGTCTCGATGACGTCGTCTTCGCCGCGGCGCTCCCCGGTGAAGATGTAATACTGGCCATAGGTGAGGCGGCCGTTTTCGTAATGGAATTCGTAGGTGTAGGAATTGCCGTTATCGTCGACGAGGATGGTGTTGACGCCATCGAAGGACGGGGCGATTTCCACCGCGTCATGGCCGCAGAGCGAGATGTCCTGCGGGAGGATCTCGCCATCGATCGTGCCTGAGGAGATGTCGCCTTCGACGTTGGTGAAGGTGAAGACGGCGACGTTGCCGAGCTGGTCGGTGACGGTGATGACGTAGGTGCCGTAGTTGTTGATGATGAGCTCGCCTTCGCTGCTCAGCTGCATGTCGAGGGTCTGGCCATTGCGGGTGACCACGAGGCTACGGATGCCCGAAGGATCGGCGATATGGAGGGCGATGCGGTCGGTGGAGATGACCCCGCCGTTAGAGAAGGTTAACCCCATCTGCCCGTCTTTTTCATATTCGAGGGTGTCGAGGGTCGCGACGTCGTTTTCCTCGTAACCGTCGAAATTGAGGTTATCGAAGGTGGAGGTGGC
>JAFVCC010000120.1 GCA_017479485.1 Bacilli bacterium | reverse complement strand
GGCTCGGAGAAGTACCTCCTGACGCATTCGATCTTAAGCTCTGCGGCGTGCGAATCGTATCCCATGCGAAAATCATCCGCGAAGGCGTCGCCGGCGTCAAAAAGGGGAATCAATTTTGGATACGGATTTTTTATATGTTTGCGGAATCAATAGTACAAACTTGCAGGCAACGCAAACTTATATCTAATGGAAAAGCACCCCTTCCACATTATTCGAGAGGATTTGGGGTGCGTTTCCAATGAATTGCGATTTGCTTTTTCGGCGAAGGTGACGTCGCGTTTATGGCGGTCGGAAGCGATGCGGACGCTCTCTTTCTTATGGTCGGCCTGCACTTTGTCCTTGATCGCTCGTGAGGGAAACGTCTCGTCGGTTTCAAAGGCGATGGAAAATCGGGGCTCAATTTATTGTGTCAAAATCTCAGCGTTTATTATGTCAAAATCGTAAAAACCTAGGTTTTATCGGAACTTTTATTGTGTCATTTTTCTTTCATTTATCAGGCCAAAATTGGTGATTAGGAAAGAACCCAACGTCCGTTTTTCCCTTTCTCATCCCTTCTTCGCTTCCCTTTTTCCTGGAGAATGCGGAGCAAGGGGCTGCTTCAAAGGAAAACGTCGCTGACGATTGACGATCTGATGTTTCGTCACGACTGCTTTCTTGAATTCATCCGCGTGACGTATACAATGCTTTCCGGAGGAAACCCTCATGAAAAAACTGCTCCGCTTCTTCACGCTTTTCGCCTTATTGTTTCCTCTTTCCTGCGCGAAAGAGAAAGCGAAAGAGGAAATCACCATCGTCTACACCAACGACATCCACGGCTATATCGATAACGTGGCCAAAGATTCTTCCGGGAAAGAGGTAGACGCGCTTCGCTTCAGCAAGCTTTCGGGTTACGTGAAGGAACTACGCAAAAGCAAAAACGTATTGCTCGTGGACGCGGGAGACGAAGTGCAAGGCACGGTATATGGTTCCTTAGACCAAGGGAAGCAGATCATCCCCATCATGAACGAGGTCGGCTATGACCTCGCGACCGTAGGTAACCATGACTTCGATTTCGGGATGGATGGCTTTGATTTCTTTAAAAATACCGCCTCCTTCCCCTACCTCTCCTGCAACTTCGTTTCCTTGCCGGATCAGAATTTGGTGTTACCTCCTTATAAGATCTTTGACTTTAACGGAACTAAGGTCGGCTTCATTGGCATCTCCACCCCGGAAACCATCATCTCCTCCACCCCGGGCTTCTTCCAAGACGATCAGGGCAATTACCTTTATTCCTTCTTGGGTTATGAAGACCCGAATGACTTATTCGCCGCGGTGCAAAAATACATCGATGAACTTAAGCCTCAAACCGACTATATCGTGGCTTTAGGCCATGTTGGGGTGGGAATGGAATGCAAGGAGCATGGCTATAGCAGTTATGACGTCATCTCCCATACCCAAGGGCTTTCCGCCTTCATCGATGGCCATTCCCATACGAGCATGGAGCAAGAATGGGTGAAAACCTTAGAGGGCAAAAATTGCCTCCTCACCCAGACGGGCTGCTACCTCTCTTCCTTTGGGGAGCTCCATATCGATAGCAAAGGCAACTTCTCCTCGCGCTTAATCGCCGATAGCGAATACGTCGATAAAGACGTCCAGAACAAAGAAAACGCCCTCATTGCGCAGGTGAAGGAAAAGATGGGGCAAACCTTCGCGACCTTAGAAAAGCCGCTTTATGTGAATGACCCGGAAGTCCCCTCGCGACGCATCATCCGCGCGAAGGAGACGAATCTGGGCAACTTATGCAGCGATTCCATGTATTGGTATCTCAACCAGAAGAAGAAACTAGACTGCGATCTCGCCCTCATTAACGGCGGCGGCATCCGCGCGGGGTTAGAAAAAGGAAAAGTCTCTTACCTCGACGTCAAGCAAGTCCATCCCTTTGGCAATCAATTATGCCTGGTGGAAGCGAAAGGCAAAGACGTCCTTAACGCCCTGGAGATGGGCGTTACCTTAAGTGGGCAGTGGGACGAAGCCCAAGACCGCCCCGCCGAAAACGGCAGCTTCCTCCATGTCGCCGGGCTTACTTATGACGTCGATACCCGCGTTCCTTCTTCGGTGAAAGTCGACGACAACGGCATGTTCGTCGCAGTAGACGGGGAATACCGGATCAAGAACGTGAAAGTCTACGATAAGGAACATAAGTCCTATGTTCCTCTTAAGGAAGAATCGACCTACCGCGTCGGCGGCATCAATTACTTGCTGCAGAATTCGGGCGGTGGCTTATCGATGTTCGCTTCTTCTTCCCGCATCGCCGACTACATCAATGAGGACTATGTCGTTTTGGCCGAATACATGAAAGCCTTCGATTCGGCTTTGATTAATAACCGGAACGCTCCCTTAGGCAGTTATGAAGGTTACCTCTATGACTACGAGAACCCCTATGGCGGCGGAAGGGTGAATTTCCTTAGCGAATAAGCAATCTCTCATCGGCCTCTTTTCGGGGTCGCGCGAATGCGAATCATCGGATATGTTCGGTGCTTCATGCGAGATGGCGCGATAAGAGCGCAATTAACTGCAATAAGAAAAGAGAAAGAAAGGGGCTGTAGCAAAACCTCAAGCCAATGATTGGCCAAAAGGTTAGGGCTATGGCCCTATTTCCTTTCTCTGCTTCCTAGATGGAAGGGCTCCCCATCGACCTCCTTCAACTGCAAGGCGAAGAGATTCGCGATTACGATGTATAATTGGATCGGAAATGCGCCTGGGGTTCGATTCCCTGGGCGATCTTCACAAGAAATAGGACTGCGGCGTCCCCTCAGTTACTGCGAGGTTTTGTTACAGCCCCTTTTTGCACATATCGAGCGCGATGCGGGATGGTCACATGGATTCGCGACCTTCAAAGTGCTACCAAACGTTGAGGAAAAGGCTTTGCCACTCACTTCTCAATCTTGATTTTGAGGTCAAGAGCATCACAGATTTTTTGCAAGGTGGAGAGGTTCGGGGACGATTCGCCGGATTCGATTCTGGCGATGGATGGTTGTGGCATCTTGCAGATATCGGCGAGTTCCTGCTGCGTCATGCCGATTTCGTTTCGGCGCGCCTTGATCGCATCGGAATAGATGTTCTCCAGAGGCAATCCCTCGGGAACGTCGATCTTCCTCTCTAACTCCTCGATCGTGGGGAGGCTTCCCTTGAATTCCTCGGGGACCAAGGCAGAGAGCTCATAGGACGAAATGCCCAAAGGCTGAGATGAGGATTCCAAGGCGTACCTCGCCGTGGTCTCGTTCTTGTCCCTGCAGATAAGGAGACCGATCGTCTTGTTGTCGGACTCGCCCCTGAGGGTGTGGTCGACCGCGACGACATAGGTCCCTAGCTGCCCGAGGTCCGCGGGCTTTAGCTTCTCCACCTTCACCTCGACGACGACGTAGGCGTGGGCGACGGTATTATAGAAGAGCATGTCGCAGAACTCCTCCTCTTCGCCGAGGTTCAGCCGGTATTCCCTCCCCATGTAGGCGAAGCCCTTCCCAAGCTCGAGGAGGAAGCGCTCGATGCTCGCGATGAGGGCGCTTTTGAGCTCCTTCTCGTCGTATTCCTCGCGGAGGACGAGGAAGTCAAAATTATAGGGGTCCTTCGTTATCTGCTTGGCGAGGTCGCCGCCGATATTCGGGAGGGTCGATTCGAAGTTCGTCAGCGCCTTCCCCTTCCGCTCATAGAGACCGGTTCCCAGGAAATTGAGCAACACCGCCCTCGACCAGTTATTTCTGATCGTCTCCTCGATGTAGAAAAGCGCCTTCGCTTGGTCGCTTCCGCACTTATCCAGGATGCATTTGACGTGGTTCCATGGGACCATGAAGATTTTCGCCCCAACTTGGGGCAATATTTCTTCACCAACTTGGGGAACGATTTGCGTACTACGATTTTTTGCACCAACTTGGGGCAAAAATGCGTCTTCCGCTGGAAACATAGCGTTAAAATCGGCCATGTATCTCAGATTTCGCGGGGAAAAACCCTTTGCTTCAGGCAGTAATTCTTTCAAATCGCGGGAGAGAGCATCGAAAAAACCGCTACCCCACTGGGCATCGATCCGCAGGCTGTTGATCCCTCGCCCGAGCCGCCAATAGAAACGAAGCAGTTCCTCATTGACCTTGATTGCGGCCTTGATCTGGGACCTGCGGTAATCTGTCTTGATCTCCGCGAGCCACTCCTTGTACACGGATTCAATGCTAGAAACGATTTGATCGGCCATATTGTTTCTTCTCCTCGCCCGCAAAGATTTTATATCAAAAATAATATAACAGCAATAAACGCAAGTTATATTCTCCTGTTGCTTTTTACGTGGCCGTTTTTTCTGTTCTCTACCAACAGTGCCACCCCAGGGAAAAGTGCTTTGAAAAGAGGGGTTATTCCAAAGCCTATATCGCGTTCAGCAGATTGCGGAAAGAGTAAAACTGATTCCTGAAGATTTTCAACTACCATAAAAACGTGAAATATAAGCTGGCGATTTAATGTGGACCAGGTTTTTTGAAAAGCCCGATGACACTGCTATTCTTTTTCGTTTGGTTCGCGATGCGGGTCGCCGAAGAGCCATTTAGGGAATCATTTTTTCCCGAAATAATTGATTTTTTCCCGAAATAGCTAACCTACACCAACGAGAACATCCAAAGAATCGTCGCGGCATATAAAGTCGGCTATGAGCTCAAAAGGAGAGAGGCGGAGAAAAGCGACAAAAAGAAATGCTTCAGCTTCATATCGTCGTTCCTTTCTTCTCATTTCGACTATTTTTTATCTTAAGGATAAAGGGATAGCCGGCGGGATTTGGCTTTTTTCCGAACCATGGTTAGCCCCCATCCAGGAGATTGGGTTTGTGTTTGTCACAGCTTTTCCCTCACCCGCGTCAAAACGAAGGAAAAAGTTCGCCTTAAGGAATGGTGAAGGAGGGAATGGGACGTTTAATCTTCCTAGCCCCGAGGGGAAAGCTCGTATTCCAGGTTCCGGTAATAGGTGGTTCGCGCGGTGTCGTCCCTCGTGGGCGTTTTCGGGTAACAGCATCTTCCATAGACGGCTCCGTCGATGGTCAACGCCGATTGGTCGATGCAGACGCCATAGAAATGCCCCTTCTGGACCAAGATGGCGTCGACGGATTCCAGGGAGAGGACCTCCGTCGAGGAAGCGACGCCGAATTGCCCCATGTCGTCATGGTCCCCATATTCCACGTCATGGACGAGAAGACGATAGCCACCGGCCTCCTCCAAGATGGCCTTTTCTTCTTCCTGGCTAAGCTCTACCGCTTCCAATAGAAGCCGCGCGGAAAGCGATGCCCGGCAGTATTCGCCCCGGCCATCCTTGGCGTATTTCTCGACGAATTGCTTTTGGTTGAACGATTCTTTGTAGCTTTCTTCGGCTTGGCAAAAACGGTGTGCCATGGCTTTCCTCCCCCGAATCAATATCCATACGCGCCGGTAATGGTGAGGTAGCCGGCCCTGCAGAGTACGGAGATTTTCTCGCCGTCGATGAGGAAATCCTTGAGCTCCTCGATGCTGAGTTTTTGGGGTGAGGCGGAAGAATCTGCTTCCCCGCCAAGCTTCGCGCCGCAGCTAGGGCAAAAATTATTGTCGTCGGTGTTTTCTCTGCCGCAGGAAGGACAATATTTGAAGGCCATAGGGATACTCCTTAGCATTATTCTACCATGCCTTCATCGCGGAACGTTGACTTCAAAAAGGAATGCACGGTCCCCTTCTTTTTCCTGGAAACGATTTCCAAAATAGTCCGTCTAGGGCAAAATAAGATGAGCAAGCAGCGAAAAGGAAAAGACTCATCATGGAAAGTAATGGCGTGACGATTCAAAACGAAGGCACGAAAGTTTGCATTTTCGTCGAAGAAGGAACCGAGGAAATCCAACACAATACCTATACGGGCAACAAAGACGTGGTCCTCCATATTCCCCTCAGCGTGCGCAAGATCGCGGAAGCATCGATCAATCCGCGAAGAACCAACGAAGTCGAGGTGTTTTACGCCGGCACCAAAAAAGACTGGGAGGACATCTCGAAAGGGCATTACGAGAGCTGGTGCGAAGAAGATTACCATCGCATCGGCATGGGCGTCTCGAGGACCATCTTCGAGGATTGGGCCGTGCACAACCGCGCGATCACCATCCATTGCCTCGATGGCGACATCGTCACCAAAGACCGTTCCTATCGCGATTGATCTCCTGTTCCTTTGGCGAAGTGGAATCCCGTCGAAACGAGGTTTTCTTTTTTGCGGGCAAGCTCCCCTATTTTCGTGTAAATTCGTTGCCCAAATATGGTCCAATCAAAGAGGTGCTTTTTTATCGGTGCTTTCTTTGATTTGCGGAGCACGATGCGGGCCGCCAATCCTACATTTGCTTTTCATTTTTTAAGCAGATAATTTACTTTTTAAGCAAATAAAACGATAAATCTCTTATTTTGGCGAAATTATAGGTGAAAATGGGGGGTGACAAGGGTTTGCCATACATTTTATTTGGTAATTTATTTGGTATTTAATCTAGTAAAGCCAGCCCTCGCGAAAAAACGTGGCCCTCCCACCGCCTCGATGGACGATTGGATTTGCGCTTATCCCAACATCGTTATCAACAAAGGGCGTCGCAACAATATTCAAAGCTTCCCATTTGGTCAAAAAACGACGCCGATTTTTGCACAATAAAGTCCAGGCGCAGTTTTAGTTATCGCCTTACACTTTCTGTTAAGAGCATCGCTTGGTGGCTGAGAAAAATTCGCCAGTTTATTCCGAGGAACCAGCTTTCCCGAATCCGTCATCGCCGGATTATTCGTCGATAAAAACAGATAGGACTTTTTTCGCCATAAAAATCAAAAGCGCGACTATCTCGCGCCATGTTGATGGACCTTTCGGGCCCACTTGAATTATACATGGGTTATCGATGCCTGGAAAACCCCGCCAGTGAAATGGACAACATGCAGCACATGCAGCAATTAGTGACGCTTGCCAACGATTAAAAACGCTTCCATATCATGCAATCAGAACTTCCGAGACCGTGAACAATGACGTCTACTGAATAATCCATAGGAATCTTTGGCTCGCGACGAAAAATATCCGCAGCTACGGCAAATCCAGCGATTTTAAACGTCTTTCGTATAGGGGACCGGCGTGCGAAATGGCTGGTCTAAGATTTCCGGATGCGCCAAGATGCGGCGGAAGATGCGCATGCTTTTGGCATAGTAATACCCGTCGGCGATGCGTTCGTCGAGGGTGAAGCCAAGATCGCAGGTCTCCTCGATTTTCACGGAGCCGTCTTTTTCGATCGATGATGTTTTCTTCTTTTTTCCGATGAGGCAAAAGATGGAGCACGTTCCCCAATTGGTCAGATGGTGGAAACCGGCTTCTAGCCCCATTGGGCCGACGTTAGACAGCACGGCGCTGCTATAAAACGGATCGGACGCGATGAAGGATTTCGGCACCTTTCCACGACGATCCAAGAAACGGCAGATCGCCGCCACTGCGCTCGAGATGAAGCGAGGCATCTTTTTGACGCGGTCCATGAATTGGGTGGACGAATCGCCTTCGGTGGAATGGGTGATGCGCATCTGCTCCGCGATTTGGGCGTGGATATCGGCCATGGTGGTGTTTTCGTCGGCGTGGACTACGGCGAGCGTCTCATCCCCATCGTCGGAGAACTTCTTCTTCACGGTGAAGGAAGCGGAGACGTAACTACGTTGGTAGATCCGGTGGTTGGCGATGAAGCGGTTTAGCTGCGGGCGCAAAACGATGAGTTTCAATAACGCCGCGGTGATGACGTGGAAATAGGTGCTAAGCATCGAGGAAGAATCTTCCGCGTTCTTGCGCTTAACGTAAGCCAGGACGGGGGCCATGTCGATGCGCAAGGGAAGAAACGCTTCGTTATCGCAGCGATTGGGATGGATTAGCGGCGTGATAAAATGCATGGAGTCGATGTCACGGATCAACTCCCCATCGCGTCGGTCCCCCCAACGTTTTTTCTTTTTCTTCGCCATACCTAGATTTTAATATCCCCTCAAAAAACGTAAAAGAACAACGTCATTCGCGCGATCTGGTGTTGTCGGCGAGGTTCCATTTGGAAATCTTCCGCATCGAAAGAAGATGCGCGACCCCTAAGACGATCAAAACGAAGAATAGCCCCAAGATGAACCAGCGGTAATCCGCGATAATGGGATAATTCGCCTCTTCGCTCGCGGCGCCTTTGAGGATTAGCTTGAGGATTAGGTATGCCGCCGGGCAGGCAATCGCCCCGGCGATAAGGAATTCGGCGGCGCGCTGTATGCACCAGATGTGGGAGATGTCCATCGTCCCATATCCGACGCAGCGCAAGATCGATAAGGGCTTCTTCTGGTCGATGAGCTGGTCTTGGGCGGTGATCGTCAAGGTCGCTAAAGCCATCGCGAGGGAGAAGCCGGTGATGACCCAAACGACGAAATTAATGGGGTCGTGACGCTCTTTCATATCGGCGCGGTAGGAGGACGTATTGACCACGACCGACCCGATCTTATGCATCGAGACGTAGGACATCAGCGACGCTTCGTCGGAGACGTTGACGAAATAGGTGGATACGTATCGCTCCGTCAGTTCTTTGACTTTCGCCATCGAAAGGTAAGCGACGAAATGCATATGCTGCGTCGAGATGGCGGTGACTTTGATTTGCTGCGTGCCAATGTTAATGAGGTCACCGACGGTCGCGCCCAAAACCTCCGCGCTATAGGCGGGGAGGATCATCCCCTCTTCTTCGACGTAAAGCCGACCATTCGCCCCGAAATCGGGGATATATTGGAGCGATTGGCTTCCCACGTCGACCCCCACCACTTCGATGGTGGTTTTCCTCTCGCCACGCGTTGCCTCAAGCCAAGTGAAATAGCCTTGCTCGGCCTTGGTGACGCAAGGTTGGGCTTGAAGGTCCTTAAGGAAAGCGTCGTCTTCTTCCGCCTTGGTGCAATAGACCTGCGCGTCGTAATTCAAACGGGTTTCGACCGTCTGGATGATGGTCGTGTCGATGGAGACCCCAAAAAGCCCCGCCATGATGATCATCGTCGTCGAAGCGAGGATCGAGAAGCAAGAGACGATGGAACGCCGCGGGTTTTGGAAGGTCGCATTCGCGGCCATGCGAAGATATAGCGGCATCCTCTCGATGCCTTTCTCCATGAATTTCGGCAGTTTCTTGCGCCTCGCCTCGTTGGAGATCATCGCGTCCTTCGGCGTGATGGAGAAGATGTTATGCGCGGCGAGCAGCACCGCGAGCTGGGAAATGCCCACGGCGATAAGGATGGCGATGAAAGTCGCAAGCGGATCCAGGCCAAAGGTGATCCCCGGCATGAAATAGGAGGCGCGGAATATATTGACGAGCGTCACCATGATCGCCGACCCTAAGAGAATGCCGAATAAGGTGGATATGCCCATGATAACCAAGGTGCAAACCGAGAGCAAGCCAAGGATCTGACCATGGGAAACGCCTATGGCAAGCATCGTCCCGATATCGCGCGTCATGAGCTTGATGATCTGAATCAAGAACAAGGCGATGATCGCTAAGCTCACCGCGAAGAAGAAGATGGGAAGGAAGAGCCCCG
>JAFVCC010000119.1 GCA_017479485.1 Bacilli bacterium | reverse complement strand
GCTAAAACCTCCACAGAAATCCCTTTTCTTTGTGCTGAACTCAGGGCTTCATAGGCGGCTTCTGCCGCGTTGATCGCGGATTCGGATTCCAAAGTAACTACCGCTGGAAGGGCGTTGATCGCGGCTTTCACGTCATCGATCTCACCAAGTTCCCCATCGAGCGCGCTCTTGGCGTCGGCGAGGCTTGCGATGGCGCCGTTAATCTCCGTGACGGTTTTGTTATTGTCGTCGCGGATGAGGATGGCCGCGTCGATCGCGCCTTGATAGTCGGCGACGATAGCTTCACCATAGGTTTCTTTAACGGTGTTGAGATAAGTCTGCGCGTCCGAAATCGCGGTAGAGAGGTCGGCTTTGTCGTTGGCCGAGATGGCGACTTGAATCTTCGTTTCGGTCTTGGAATCACTATGGTCGTCGTCGCCTTTGACGCGGTAATAGACATCGTAGGTGCCAACATTAGTCGCGGTGGGCAAATCATCGCTCCATTCGCCTGTGGTGCCGATGCGGTATTGCAAAGTACCGCCATCGGCGGTGCCGGCGGTGAGGAGAGTTTGGGCTTCTCCCGTATAAAGAAGAGACGGGACCGCGGCGGGTTCGAGGGTTACCACGGGATAAGGCTTGACGATATGGACGTCGATGCGGCCCTTACGGATATTAAGTCCGGCGACGATCATGTAATAGAAATGGAAATCGCCAAAGCCTTCGAACGTCGGTGGATTGGTGAGCTGATAAGTGCCGTCTTCTTCAAGGTCGTAGGTGATGCTTTCGATGCTGCTTGAATCCGGAAGAACGATGGTGGGGGTACGGCTGGGATTCTCTTCCTCGGTAATGAATTCGAAATCCTCTTCTGGCTCGTTGTAGACGACTTTGCCGTCTTTAATGCCAAAGATGTCGCCTTTATTGGATTTAAGAATGCTGTTCGGGTTGGCTGAGCAGTACTTTTCGAAATCATCTATTTGCTCGTATTTAAGTACGTCGATTCCGATTCGAGAGTTGGGATCGAGAGTGCCATCGAGGGCCAATATCTCATCTTGTCCTCCAAAGCCATGATAAACCGTCAAATCCGATGGTGTATCGTCTTTCAGGTGGTTGCCTTCGATATGGACTTCCCCACTAAGGTCAAGCCTCGTTTCCTCCAACACTCCAGCAGGGGCACTTCCGGAAACGTTTTCGGTGATGACCGTTTTGCCTGAGAAGTACATTCTCTCGTTGTTAGCTTGATGATAAATGCCGCCTCCTTGACCATCCGCGACGTTTCCGATGATACTCGTATCCGAGAGAGAAATGATCGAATCCCTTTGTTTTGCATAGGAATATGCGATGCCACCTCCGTTGGTAGTCGTGTGGTTACCGATGATCGTGCCACCATACATGTAAAGGTATGTTTCCGAAGCCTTAGTCGACCCGACATCAAGAAAAATGCCTGCGCCATTATTACCGTTGCCGCCGGTAATATAGCCGCCGGTGAAGGTTTCGTAGTCTTCGGTGAGGGTATCGTCAACTATGGCAAGCCCGCTATCATCGATGCGGTATTTATGCTCTTGCTCGCCAGAGAAAGCGCAGTCATAGAAATAAACTTTTTTGCCTCCAGGGGCGGTGATGACGTTTCCTTCGCCCGTAAGGCGGATGCCGTAGCCGTTGAAGCATAAACGGGTATCGCCTTTCGGCGCCCAGGTGGAGGCGATGCTTACGTCGCTCGTCAAATACCAGTTGCCCGATGTGTCTGGGAGACTGTCGGAACTCGTCCAGGCAGTAAATACCTTGCCGTTATGCATATGCTCGCCTTCGGCACAAGCCCAGATCGCTTCTTTTTCAGCATAAGCGGGGGCAAAACTAATGCCCGCGACAGGCACGGCAATCGTCATCAATAAGGGGAAAACGGTCTTGAATTTCATAAGTATTACCTCGGGCGCGCGTATCAATATCCTCAATAGGATAACATACGGCCACAAATTCAGTTGAATTTCTTTCTTGGACATGACATTAGTTCTCTCCGTGATAACGAAAAGCAAGCCCATAAGGCCTTTGAGAATGAAAAAAGCTTCGTGCGGACGAAGATTCGTTCCACGCGTAGCGATGGTTCCGAGCTCAATTCGGCTTCGTTATCGGAGGAATAGGGAATGATGATCTTCACCCTCGTTCCGCCATCTTCTTTCGCGGTGATATCTAGCGCCCCACTGCGGCAGAAAAAAAGCACATCGACGTCCTAGTCAAGCACCTCGGCCAAGCGTTTGATCATGACGGCGTCGGGTAGACGGGTACCGCTTTCCCATCGGGCGATGGTGGGACACGTGACAAACATTCGCTTCGCCAGATCCTGCTGGGAGAGACTTCTTTCGGTTCTTAGAGTTTTTGAAAATAATGGCTTTTTGCAGTGATTTCTGCGTGATTTGCTTGATTTTACAGAGATTATTGGTTTACCTGCAAAATGAAATGTTCCCAATGAAACGTTCAAAATGAAAACCCTCGGTCGCGTTGAGGCCAAGGGCTATGGGCGAAAGATAGCAGGACTAAAGACTATGAGTATTTAGGTATTCCTCTAGGTCAGCGATCGCTTTGTCCCCGTCGAAGTCGCGGAAAATGTGGATGAGACAACCGGTGATCATGGGATTTAAATCAAGGCCCATCTCCACGGAGCGCGTATCCGTTTTATAGCCGTAGCAACGTTTCCCTGCGGCGAAAGCCATGCCAAGTTCCACGCAACCGCCTTCGTCGGGCGCGCGGCCGTCGAGCAAGAAGAAGACGATGTCAGCTTTTTGGATTTCGCTGACGTCCTTTTCAAAGATCATTTGGACGAGTTCTTCCTCGGTTTTGCCTTCAAACGCGGCGGCTTCATAACCATCGCGGAAGGGGACGAATACCTCGTAGCCATGTTTCTCTAAGATATGGGTGAGCTTCAAACCATATTCCTTTTCCATGGCCGCGAACATCGGGCAGGCGAAATAGACGCGCTTTCCTCCTTGACTACGAACGGGGGCTAAGGGAATCTTGCAGAATTGGTCTTCCATATGGCTGTCCTTCTCTCCGAAAAGCGGAGGATCATCTACGAAAACTATATCAAAGCCACCCTGTTCGTGCCATGCCCCATAGGGAGAAAATGGCAAAGCGTTTCGCGATTCGGATCGAACTTCAGACGGATAAAAGAGTTCTTAAAAACCAAAAATAGGCGTGTTTTGCACGGATATTATGCTGTATTCCGATTGAATCGCCTTATTCGAGGCACCATTTAAGCGATGCCTTAACCCGATGAAACGATTTGGTGTTGTCGCTACTGCAGTGATTCAAGCCCCACCTATTTATAGAGATGGAAAGTGGGGGAGGAATCTTTGCACCAGAAGTCT
>JAFVCC010000022.1 GCA_017479485.1 Bacilli bacterium | reverse complement strand
TTCATCGCGACCCTCTTCGACAAGTTCTTCGCGGACGATATCCTCGTCGAGCGCATGAAGAAGATCCCAAACATCCAATATCGCCATAACCTCAGCGCCGTCGAATATATCGGCAAAGACGAAATCGAGGCGGTCCGCTTCGAGGACACCAAAACGCAGGAAGAAGTTACCATCCCCGCGAAAGGCGTCTTCATTGCCATCGGCCAAATGCCGCATAACGAGACATTTAGCAATCTCGTCGAGTTGGACTCCAAAGGATTCATCGTTGTTGATAAGGCGATGCATACCCGTACGCCCGGCTTATTCGCTGCGGGCGATTGCACGCAAAAGACCATCCGTCAGGTGATCACCGCGACTTCGGATGGAGCGATTGCCGCATTAGAAGCAAACGCTTATCTCAATCGTTAAATTCGTATCCACGGAAGCCTACGTCATCCACGTAGGCTTTTATTATATTTTTGAATTCCTTGGCTTTTTGCGGCTGAATTTGATGGAAATGGTGCTGTATGCAGCCCTCGCGATCTTCATAACGCTGCAAGAAATACCGCTGCGCTCCCGCGATCCATTCTCCGATTGCCATCATGTCGGCATAGTCATGGAATTCATCCATGATGGTCGTGCGGAACTCGTAACGTATTCCCGATTCCATAATGAAACGCACCGACTCCTCAATGCGTGAGATATCGATGTCTACCCCGCAGGTAAGGCTATATTTCGCCTTGGAGTTTTTGATGTCCATCGCGATATAGTCGATGAGTCCTTTGGCCACTAAATCCTTTAGGATGGCGGGGTTATAGCCATTCGAGTCCAACTTGATCAAATAGCCCAGTTCACGAATCGCGCGGATCTTGGCTTCAAGATCGTTCATCAAGGTGGGCTCCCCACCGGAAATGCATACCGCGTCAAGCACGCCCTGGCGCTTCCTTAAATAGTCGAGAATATCCTCAAAAGGTATCTTTTCGGCGCGTTCGGGATGAAGGACCAATTCGCCATTATGGCAAAAGGGGCAACGGAATGGGCATCCCGCCATAAAAAGTGTGGCGGTGAGGTTATCGTCAAAGTCCACTAAGGACAGCTTTTCCATACCAGAAAAATCCATAATTATTCGCCCTCCTCTTTTCCTTCATCCGCAAACCATGCAGACACATCGGGAAGGATGGATGTATCAAAAGGTTCGAAATCGTCGAACGAGGGCAACTCGAATTCCTCGCAGGGAGTACGGCGCACCTCACCCGATAAATAAAGAGTGACATCCTGATTGATTTGAATCTCTTCATAGAGAGTAAAGGGCTCGATTTTCAGCATTACGCCAAGATCGAAGGAGATACTCTTCCGTTTGCCGCTATCGGCATCAAAATCAAAAATAATTAGGGATTTGTCGGTGAAATCGAGGAGTTCATCCATGGAATCTTGGATTTGTTTCCCATCGATTACCCCCAGCATATATTCCGCAAAAGCAGACAGCGAGGCATTGGAAGCGGAGAATTCGACGCGGTGTGTTTCATCATCGACCGTCTTTACCGTGATGGATTTTTTCAAGACGTCATTCTCTTCGCTCGCATGAACAAAGGTGTCTTCCGTGATATCGACCAAAACCAGCAGGTCCGCGATGAGCGAAATGGTTTCATTGTCGAGGAAGGAATAAAAGTCTTCGATATAGTATTTGCCCGCACGAATCTCAAACTCCGGGACATCCCATTCCGAAAGATCCCAATAGAAGATGGACTCTTTCGAATAGAAGTCAAAGCCCACATCAGTAATGCGCGATACATTTTCAAAATGGGAACCAGAGGCTTTGACGCCAAATGCGCCGATGGAAGCCCTGCCCATAAGGTTCGCCACGCGATAAAAGGTTGGGTCAAACCAATCACCAATGGACTCCATGGGATAGTCATTTCGGATGTCGATAACGGCGTCTTCGATAAACGCCTCCGCATCTAATGCACGGCCTGAAGAATTCACTTCCCCTACCGCTTTTGCATCGAAACAAAGACGAATTGCCTCGCAAGGCAAAGCGGGCTCGGTGGACGAAGACTCCAACGATGGGGCCACGCTGGAAGGGGAAATAGATGAGTTCTCAGGCTCACTAGAGCATGAGCGCGCACCACACCCCGCAAGGGCGAACATCGCCAAGAAAAGTGAGGCTTTGCAAATCGACTTCATAAGGAAATATTAGCACAACCCGATTTAATAAATCGGAATAAAGCAAAATCTACGGGAATTATGATGTGATTTCCGCGCCGCCCTCTATAATTGTTCCCGTTATGAGCAAAGCAGATGAAATCTTCATCCAGAACATGACCGACATTCTGGATCATGGCTTCTCCGACGAAGCCTATCCCGTCCGCCCCCACTGGGAAGACGGCACCCCCGCCCACACGAGGAAACTTTTCGGTGTGGTCAATCGTTATAACCTCCAAGAAGAGCTGCCCATTCTTACCATTCGTCGCACAGCTTTCAAGAGCTGCCTCGATGAACTTCTTTGGATTTGGCAAAAGAAATCCAATAACATCCACGACCTAAAGTCCCATATTTGGGATTCTTGGGCCGATGAGAATGGCTCTATTGGCAAAGCCTATGGCTACCAGCTCGCGAAAAAATCGATTTATCCCGAAGGCGAATTCGACCAGGTGGACCGCGTTCTTTTCGATTTGAAAAATAATCCCCACTCCCGCCGCATCATGACCAACATCTACAACTTTGAAGATCTTCATGAGATGAGGCTTTACCCCTGCGCCTATTCGATGACCTTTAACGTCACTGGCGACACCCTTAATGGCATTTTGAATCAGCGTTCCAACGATATGCTCACCGCGAACAACTGGAACGTTCTCCAGTATGCTTTACTGCTTCATATGTTTGCCCAGGTCAGCGGATTAAAAGTCGGTACCTTGCTCCACGTCATCGCTGACGCTCACATCTATGACCGTCACGAAGAACTCGTGCGCAAAGTCATCGCCAAGACGCCACATAAGGCCCCGAAGCTTTGGATCAATCCCGAAATCAAGGACTTCTATGATTTCACCGTCGAGGATTTCAAACTCGAAGGATACGAATTCGAAACGTTAGAGGAGAAGATTCCGGTTGCTATATGAGTAAGGTCATCTCGATTTTAAATTGCGATTGCCGTTATGGCATCGGAAAGCGTAACGGCTTATTGTTCCGCCTCCCTGCGGACATGGCTTTTTTCAAGGCTTCCACGATGGGCCATGTGGTAGCGATGGGCGAGAACACTCTTCTTTCTTTTCCCAAACAAAAGCCGCTTCCAAACCGCACTAATATAGTCTTGTCCCAAGACCCCATGCATAACTATGAAAACGTCATCAACGTTCACTCTTTTGATGAGTTTTTGGAAAAAATATTTGAATTCTGCAAGGAAAACGATGTTTTTATCATCGGTGGCGCATCAATTTACCGCCAAATGATTCCCTATGTCGACGAAGTATGGCTCAACAAAGTCGACGCGGATGGCGAGGCAGAAGTGTTCTTCGAAAATCTCGACGAGCGCGAGGATTATGAACTCATCGAGCAGCGCGAACCCGTTTTGGATAACGGCTACACGACGCGCATTTGCATCTACCGTAACAAGTCTCCGAAGAGATAATCCCTTCGAATACCCTTATTTATCCGCGAACTCTTTCGCGACGTTTTTGAGTAGCTCGCGAATCGGCAAATGCTGGGGGCACGCCGCCTCACATCCGCCGCATTCAATGCATTCTTCGGGGCGACCAAAGCCCGCTTTTAAGACCTCGTCACGATAGAATCTTCCCGCGCTCCATTCCTTAAATGATACGCGCGCATTATAAGCTGCGAAGGCTTCCGGAATGCGGATGTTCATCGGGCATTGATTTTGCTCCACGCAATACCGGC
>JAFVCC010000118.1 GCA_017479485.1 Bacilli bacterium | reverse complement strand
CTTCGCCGATGCCGGCAACTACAACCGCATCTTCACCTATGGCATCTTCAAGCGCCATAGCGATAGCCTCGTCTACATGCACATCAACACCCATCTCGATTTGACCGATCCCGCCAACAAAAAGGACGGGCAAGCCATCGATGCATTCGCTTCGGCCTATAAGGGCAAGATGCCCATATTGCTCACGGGCGACTTCAATTGCACCGAGCAAGATGAGCAAAAGGCCTATCGCTACTTGACTCGGGAAGCAGGATACATGGATCCGATGTATGAGGCCGAGGACTGCTACCGATATCATACCTACCCGCAAGATGGCTATAAGCAAGGCGAGGTCGATCCCCAAGTCATCGATTTTTGCCTTAAGGCCAACTCGGGCTTGCTTTTCACCAAATACCATGTCGATACGTCTCCTTACCCTGGCGTGAACGGCGAGAGGGCGCAGCTTACTAGCGACCATTATCCCATCTATCTAGAAGCCACCCCCTATGAGCCAATCGTGCCGTTTGTAAATAAAAAGCCTGCAAATCCCGTCTCAATCGACAATGGATTTGCCATGCATGACCATAATTTCAACTTGGTCCGCAACGAGTCGGGACATCAGAATTTCGTCACGGTGCTCGGCTATCAATCGGAGACCAATGGAACCTATGTCGACGGATCGTTCAACCGCACACAGCATTTCTCCGTCGAACGCCTTGGCAAAGAAGGCGGATACCTGAGCTATCGCTTCGAAAGCGATGATGAAGCCTTAGGCGACCTGAATCTCGTCATGGCCAACAATAACTGCGCTTATGAAGGCACGCCCTCGCTGAGCGACCTCATCACCATCACGCTTAACGATGTGCCAATCGACCTAGAGGGAGTGGGGCTTCCTTGCTTTGATGTGAGGCAGAAATACGAATGGCAGAACCTCGTTCTCCGCGATCTTACTTTCCAAGAGGGCGAGAATGTCCTAACCATCTCTTCCAAGGGCTCAGAATGCCCGGACCAATTGCTGCTCGAGGCGTTCTCTGACGCGACTCTAACTGGCGTTGACTATACCGAAAGCGAGAACTTCAATTACATCAACCTCGGCAGCGAGCAGGCGACGCTTAGCCAATTGAACCGTCTCTATCCGAATCAGCGTTCCGTCTCGAGCGAAACCGAAGACGGCGTTGACCTCACCATCACCCTTCTTAATGGCAAAGAGACTTGCCTTAAAGCCGGGGACGGCGTAAGCGACCTAGACGGAACGGTGGATTTTGCGAACTACCGCCATGTGACGATTGAAGGAAGCGGTGCGCTTACGATCGCCTATACGAGCCAGCAAGATGGGATCTTCGCGAACAATTTGACCATCAAAGATGGGGCGACGGTGAATCTCACGGGATTCAATAACGCGAAAAAGTCCGGGATCAAGGTCTATGGGACGTTGACCGTAGAAGGCGAGCTCAATATCTCGACATTCGGCTATGGGATCGCCGTGACGAACGAAGGCGTCGAGCGAGGCTATTCCCGCAATACGACAACGATCGCCTCAACGGGCAAAGTGAATATCTTCGATTGCGCGAACGGGATCTATGGGTGGGAGTACTCCTCATTCTATCCGGTTCTGAATATCGAAGGCAAACTCGATATCGCTTCGAGCCAATATGGCATATACCTATGCCGAGGCGGCATCTATATCCGCGGCGATGCCGACGTGAACATCGCTTCCGCCAAGTCATCCATCACGCGATTCTATAAGCTATATGTCGGCGATGGCGAGGATGGATTAACGACAAATCGCGCGAACTTAACCTGCGTCTGTTCCGATGATAACGTCATCTATTCCTATGATGGGAGCAAGACGACCCTCCAGATGTCGCTTGCGTTCAATACGCTTGGGAAAGTCTTGATCGAATCGACCGCGGGCAAGAGGAAATGCGGAATCCAATTCGCGACGAAAGGCAACGATGGCGATCGCTTCCTCGTCCAGTGCGCCGACATGACGATCAAAGGATGCGCGGACGCCATGGGCTCTTGGCTTTCTGGCAAGAAGCAAACCGTGACCTATTCGCATACGGGCGACTTCAATAAGCTCACCGTCGAGAATTGCAATTCGATCTACAATGCCTCGGGGAACTATGGCAACGCCAGCTTCTTCAGCGCCTTCACCGCCAACACGGTCAATGTCATATAGGGGGATCGGCAATGTATTTCAGCAAGAAAAGAATCATCGCGATGGTCATATCGCTTCCCTTCATGGTCGCTTCCGCCATCGGAGTCTCCATCGGTCATCGAGAGCTCTATGTTCGCGAAGGGACGATCACCTCATTCCTTTGCCCGCCGATCAAGATCGAAGCGATCTCGGGAGCCACTGCCGCGGAAGGATTTGAACTATCGAAGCAAATCGTCCAGGAAGGCAGCGTTTTGGTGAAAAACGATGCAGAAACCCTTCCTTTTGATAAATCCAATAAGAATCTTGCCGTTTTCGGCCACGGCGCGGTCGATTGGATCGTCGGGGGCTCTGGCTCAGGGCAAGTCATCAAGGAGAAAGGCGTCGACAACATCCTTTTCCTCGATGCCTTAGACCATTATGGGGTTTCTTATTATTCCCCTCTCATCCAAGCTTACCGCGATTGGTATAGCCCTTTGGGGAACGTCGATTCCCTCAATCGATTCTATGAGGACTATTATCGCCTCTATGAGCCGCGCCTTAGCGATACCTCGGTCTATTCGAATTCCCTAAAAAGCGAAGTCGAAGGCTTTTCCGATAATGCCGTCGTCGTAATATCGAGAAGAGCCGGCGAAACCGAAGACCCGCCGAGGCACCAAAACAAAGTGAAGCCCGATGCGGTGGATGCTAGCCGCGATTATTTGCAGATCTCAACCGAAGAAGAGGAACTCCTTACCTATGTCGGCTCGAAATTCGAGCACGTCTGCGTCATCATCAATTCCACCAATACGATGGAGCTTGGCTTCTTGGACACAATTCCCGGATTAGATGCGTGCTTGATCGTCGGGGCGACGGGAACTCGCGGCGCCGAGGAGATCCCATATCTTCTTTATGGCGACCATTGCCCCTCGGGCAGAACCGTGGATACCTATCCCTATGACTTCGCCTATAACGTCAATTATGGCTATTCGGGACTAGAGAATATCCATCACTTCACGGGCGCGGATCACCTTTATCCTAGCCCCTCTAGCCCCTCGAAACCCAAGAGAGACCGCAATGCCGGGGTGCCTACAACCCCATCCCCATCCTACGTCGATTACGCGGAAGGAATCTATGTCGGCTACAAATGGTTTGAAACCGCCGATGCGGAAGGCTATTGGGACAAAGCCCCCTATCAAGGCTACGACAAGGTCGTCCAATTCCCATTCGGATACGGCTTATCTTATACTTCGTTCGATTGGGAAGTCACTGAGGTTAGCCCCGCTTTAGGAAGTCCCATCACCAATACGGATGAAATCTCCATCAAGGTGATGGCGAAAAATACCGGAGAGGTCGCCGGGAAAGACGTGATTGAAGCCTATGTAACCCCGCCTTATGTCGAAAACGGTATCGAAAAATCATCGGTGAACCTCGTCGCCGTCGCCAAAACCCCGCTGATCAAACCCGGGGAAGAAAGCGAAGTTGAGCTCAAGATCCCCGTCAAGGATTTCAAGTCCTATGATTGCTATGACAAAAATGGCAACGGACATGCAGGATACGAGCTTGAGCAAGGCAACTATGAGGTGACGCTGCGCGAGGATGCCCACCGCGTGAAAAAGGCCAAATGGAATGGCGAGGACGAAACCGACGCCCGCTTATCGTATTCCGTTGCTTCCACGATCAACATCGATAGTGACGAAGTGACGGGGAATAAGGTGGAGAATCGCTTTACTGGCGCTAGTGCCGAAGGCGGCATCTCCATCGATGGCAGCGATTCGGGCGCCAATATCCCTTATATTAGCCGCGCCTGCTTCCCCGCGTTATCGAGTTTTGTTGCCCCTGGCGATAGGCCACTAGGCGGGAACCTCGAAGCATGGAACATCTATTCGCCGAGCCAAGCCCAAGAATGGGACAATAAAACGGGAAAGGATTTCCTCGGGAGAGACATTCCTTCTTCCGGCCCCACCTGGGGAGCGAATGAGGGCGCTTATCCTTTGTTTGCTAGCGGCGGCGAGATCACCGAATTAGGGTATGAGCTCGGCGCAGATTACGCGAGCCCAAGCTGGGATAAGGTCCTAGACTCCGTGCCGATGAATCAAGCCGTGGCGCTGATGAATAGCGGCGCCTTTGGCTCGGCGGCCCTAGACGCGGTGAAAAAGCCGGTTACCGTCGATCACGATGGGCCTTCGCAAATATGTTCCTTCAACGCTGGAGACGACCCTGGCACAGGCTTCCCCTGCGCGAGCGTCCTCACCCAGACGTACTCGCCGATCCTCGCCTATCAATTCGGCATCAATTACGGCAAAGAGATGTCCGCGAAAGGCCAAGACGGCGCTTATGCGTTTGGCTGCAATATCCATCGTTCGCCCTTCCAAGGACGCAATTACGAATATATGTCAGAAGATGGTGGCTTGACCGCGATCATTCTCTCCAACATCATCCGCGGACTCAAAAACACCGGAAAATATTCCTTCTTGAAGCATCTTGCCGTCGCCGAAAGCGAATACGAACGCGAATCGATGTACACCTTCCTTACCGAGCAGGCATTGCGCGAAATCTACCTAAAGCCCTTCCAAAAGGTCATCCAAGATGCAGGATGCGTCGGCATCATGTCCTCTTACAACCGCATCGGCGGCATTTGGACGGGTGGCAGCGAGCACCTGATCGAAGGGATCGTCCGCTACGAATGGGGATTCCATGGGGCCATCGTCACCGACTATGCCGACAACCCCCAATTCATGAATGGCGCCCAATCGGGCAGAGCCGGCGGAAACCTCGGCTTAGAGACTGGCTTCAACAGAGTAAGCGGCTTCGCGAATCCCGATACCTCCTCTTCGCCGCGTCTCCAATGGAGGGTCCGCGAAGCCACGAAGCAAACGCTATTCATGATTTTGTCTTGCCGCTACCAGAATCGCGTCTATAACCAATCTAGCGACGCGGGAGACCAAGTCGTGTCCTATTCCTCGCTTGCCTCTTGGGAGTGGTGGAAGCCCGCCCTCACCGCGATTGAGGTGATGCTGGGGACAGGGATCGCCATCGGGCTATATTTCATCTTCAAGCCCTGGAAAGGGAAAGACCCTTTGAAGAAGAGCGGGGGTGACGAACAATGAAAAAACGTTTGATCGACATCCTTGTGCTGAGCGCGATCCTTTTAACGGGACTCGGGATTTCAGGGGGGACGGTTCTCTCATCCTATCTGAAGTACCAAGAGTATTACAAAGAGAACTATCCTGAAATCGATCCCACCGACTATGCGAAGCTCATCGATTACAAGGTCTCGCTCAAAGAGGGCACCTCCTATTATGCGAACCATCGAGCAAAACCCGTTGCCTCTGATTTCGTCTTGCTCGGCACTTTCCAGCCCAATAACGAAGAAGAGCCTCCGTTTGAGGCGGTCATCAACCCCGAAAAGCGGCCCATCACCATTTCATCCCCTTCCACCTTCTCGGTGAAAGGAGGCGAAGTGAGCATCACCTGCGATTCGATTACGAAGACCATGAACTTCGCTTTGGAGAAGGTGTGCCTAGATTCATTGGAAGTGACCGCTAAGCCCTATAAAATCAAATATGCGGTCGGCGAGAGATTCGATCCTAGTGGCATGGAGGTATACGCCGTTTATAACGATGGCAGTTCCAAGCGACTGACCAAGCAAGACTATGCCGTCAAGGAATCCTCAGGCCTGACGAAGCAAGACACCTCGATCACCATCGCCTATGAAGAAGGCGGCAACCACGCCCATATCGAAGAGCCCATCGAAGTGGTGGATACCCTAAACGATGGCTCCATCGTCTCTTTGGCACCCCTAAAAAGCACCTATGAAATCGAAGATGGGCAAAAGGTGAAAAACGTCGAAGCGGAAATCCTGGGCGTCTATGAATCCGGCAACCGAAAGCTATTGGCCCAAAGCGATCTCTTGCTTATGGCGCCTAGCGAAACGGCAAGGCTAGGGAAAGCGTATTCATTGACCTACGCCATACGGAATAACCACCAGATCAAAGTGGAGGTTCCCGTCACGGTAAAGCGCCGCTTCGAGGGAGAGAATTGCGCCATCAGCGGCGGCGAAACCAATGCGGAACCGGAATACCGTTACGTCGATGGAACGCTAGTAAAAGGCGAAGAAGTCACCTTTGCCGGCGGATTTGCGAAAGCGGTGGAAAAAGGGAAAGACGGGTCAATTAAATTCACGTTCGTTTCCTATGGCGAAGCGCTTGGGCGGCTTGATCTCCGCTGCGCGAATTCCTATCTTGAGCAAATCGATGAGCAGTATTACATGGCTCCGCTGCAGATTAACACCATCGCGGAATTGCTCGTGAACAACAAGGCGATCAATATCCCCGATAGCGTCATGCTTTCTGGCTGTGGCCCCTTGGCAGAATATGAGCCTTTGTATAACGTCTACAGCGATTTCTCCTTCCTTGATTTGCCTTTGGTCACAGGCGACAACACGATTGCCATCCGCTTCAAGAAATCAAGCGAGGGGGCGCTGAACTTTTGGAATGAGAGTCCCTCAACGATGAACATCGATTCGCTGGAGCTTAGCAGCATGGGTAATCCCGTCGAAGAAGACGACGAGGTGACTAGCCTATCGTTCCAAAATAACTTCGCCCTCCATTATGGCGATGACCTTGACGCCATTTCACTTCCCATCATCGCGGAGTACGCTTCTGGCAAGCACATCCTCATGACCAACGAGGAGCTTTCGATTGACAAGCCTTCCGGGAAAGTCGGGATAGGCGATATCGAAATATCAGCCGCCCTTCGATCAAACCCCGATATTTCCGTCAGCAAGACATTCCATATAGGCGACGTTATCCTGCAAGCCGAAAGCGCGAAGAAATCCGGCTCCTCGAAAGTGACTTCCGCCACCGAGGCTGAATATTCGTACGAAGATCAAAGCGAGACCAATGTCGCCACCGTCATCAAAGGGATGGACAATTCCGCGACGAATTATAGCGGCGAGACTTCTTTGTCTTTCTCCTTCGCTGGCGTCGCGGGAAAGACGGGGTTAATCGTGCGTTGCGACAACGCCTATTTCTTCGATTCGCCATATCGCACGGAAGCAATCAACCTGGAGCAATGCATCGATATCCAAGTCAACGGCGTCTCCTTATCCTTCGGCGTGGCTTTGCCTTCGATTGCCAACGCGACCAACCCCGACGTCTGCTGGATGACCTTATTCGAGCTTCGCTTGCCGGATGTCAATTTGCGGGACGGCGAGAACGTCATCAAGATCATCGCGAAGAAAGACGCTCCAAGAAATAAGTGGAACGAATGCTCCATCCCGCGGTTTGACTACATCAAATTGACTTCGCCGATTGGAGAATAGCCAACCATTTTCGGTGTTTTGAATAATAGCGATAGGTAAAACTGGGAAAATCGCCCAGCGACACCAACTTGCGGTCTTTCTGCTGATGAAGGCTTGTGGTTCGCAGACAGGCCTAGATTGATTCAACCCGTTAATCGCGGAGCTTTTCGAATCTCACCGCGACATTGTTTTTATAAAAGGCAAGCCCATAGGCGTAGATGGGACTCGCGTTGCGGCGGAAAAGCTCTTGCGCGTAATCGTGCTTCTTGATTTGCCCTAGCGCGGATGAGGCACTGCTCGTTAGCCTTGATGAAGAAAGCCGATCTTTATGAAAGTTCGTCGATGATGTCGGTCTTATCGATATAGACGCCCTTCGTGACCTGCAATTTGAAATCCGATTGTCCGAGCAGCATAATTCACCTCTGTAAGCAAATTTCCACACGATTCCACAAAACGCCATTTTTTACTACAAAACGCAAAATCTTCCACATAATTCCACAATTGACCACATCGTTCCACAGGCCCCGTTCGATTAACGGTAGACAAGCAAATGCACGTCAAGATGCAACGATATAAGAAGCAATATTTACTGAACGCCGAATATATCCTTGCTACAACCAAGATTTTTAATCATTTGATACACGTTAATCTATCCGCCTTGATCTCAATATTTCCTGAATATTCGCGCGCTATTGATATGCGATTTTTATAGATTTCCAATTAAGGTCGAACTATGATGGCCCCCGGATGACGGAGCATTCCTGCAAGGGATCTGAAAGTCATCCCAAGGAGAATAGAATGAAGAAGAAACTATTGATGGTCGCCCTCATGTCCGCGGCCATGGGCCTTGCTAGCTGCGGCCAGCAAGCCG
>JAFVCC010000117.1 GCA_017479485.1 Bacilli bacterium | reverse complement strand
GCGACATTCGAAACCTACGAAGAGGCGCAGGAATTCGACCGCTTCGTCCGAGCGAAACGCTAAGCGTAAAACGATTCAATCAGAGACGTCGCATCCGCGGCGTTTTCTTTTATGACTTTGTTTCCTTTACGGATGATGAGGTCCTTGTCGCCAAATTCCTCGGCGAAGGCCGCGCGATCTGCTTCTGTTAGTTCCATTGCCTTGATGCGTGCCGTATAGACGGGAGAATGGATGGCAAAGGGATAGATGAACTGGTGGAAGGCCTCTGGATCTTCGTCATAATAAGCGAGGCATTCACGGCTTTTGGCAAAAGAGGAATAAGCCTCATACGAGGTAAGCTCAAAGAGTAACGGCATATTCATCAAGCCGCGGAAAAAGGAATCCAGCTCATCCGTCGAACCGATATTCGAGAGGAAAGAGATGGGTGAAGCATGGCTTTCGTCGCGGATTAAAAACATCGTCGGCGTACGATAGGTGCCATCTTCGTAACGGACAACTGGGGCGAGGCTCGGGTAGGCGTTAAGGATCGCATCGAGGGTCGCGCGCTTTTCGGCGATGTTGGTGTCGCTGAAATGGACTCCGTTTACTTTGATTCCCGAGGAGACGAAGAAGTGGGTGAGGTCATCGTGGGCGGCCTTGCAAGACCCGCAGCTATCGGAATGGAGGAAAAGCAAAGACGATTCCCCGTGGCTTAACTGCGAGGATATGCCATCAAGAGTTGCCTCGATGGTTGTCTCCGCGTAGGAATAGCTCAACCCTCTTTTGGTGAAGTTATTGCCATTACGGAGAACGTATACCAAATCGGGATCATCGGAGAAGGGAAAGCGCTCGGGATCAAACTCGTTCTGCGGGGTCTGCGCGCAGGCAAATAAGACGAAAGATAAACCAAAGAAAATGCGACGAATCCTTTTATTCATGACGGCCCTCCATCGCCTGAAGGTAGGCGGCTAAAGAATCCTCGCGAATCTCTCGGATTAAGGCGGAGCGGTAGCTGCCTAAGATGACCTGGCCTTTGCTGCCGCCGCGGCGGATGTTTTTATGCTGGGTGTATTGGACTTCGCCGTCTTCTTTCCCCGTCGCTAGAAGCGCGATTTCGCAAGCGAAAGTAATCGCGTCGTCGCTTGGGTTTTCTAACGGCAAGATAACGTGGGCTCCAACGCGGTCTTTGACGTGGAAGAAAAGATAGTTCGGCTTGGTCGCATAAAGGAAAGAAAGAAAGTCGTTTTGCTTCGCATTTTTGCCAAAATAAACGCAAATCCCACCTCTTTTTGCGATGAAGGGCAGTGGGCCACGCTCTCTCTTTGGCAAAGATTTCGGGGTGTTTTTGCTTTTACCTTTATGCTCGTCGAGCAGACGGGAAAGCGTCTCTTCGTCGCAAGAAGAGGCGAACTCTTTTAATGCGAGGAGATCCTCGAGTTCCTTCTTCGCTTTTTCAAGATTCGCCTGACCTTGGGCGATCGCGTTTTTCGCTTTCTTCGCGCGGCGGAAGAACTCGGCCGCATTTTCATTTAATGACTTCCGTTCATCCAGAGCGACCTCTTCACCATAATAGGAAAAGCTCTTTGCTCCGACGGGGATATCCTGGATATAGGTATAAATATAGTTGCCATACTCGGCATCGTTGACGTGCTTCTTGCCCTTTTCTACATCCTCTTCGATCTGGGCGATCTTGCGTTTATGCGATTTGATGTGGGCGTTGAGGTCGCGGAAGAAGTCTTGATAAATGCTTTGCTTCCTCCGTTGCTGTAATTGGTCTTCAAGGCCGTTACAGGAAGCAAAATATGCGGGCACATCAAAGGGCTCTTCCGTGTCTACGTAATCTTGTTTCTTGATGGGCGGCTCATATTGGATGCCATGGAAGATGGGCCGCGGGTCGAGGATGTTATTGGGACGGAAGGCGTAGAGGATGCGCATCGAAGCATCGAGCAAGGCCATGTTGGCTTTGGTGGGGATGAGTTCTAAGACGATGCTTAACGGTTCTGGCTCGAAGATGTCGTTGACCGATATGAAGTCCAGTTTTAATACGCGGTCTTGGTTGAGCGAGGAGGCGCCGACGAATTCCGCACCCGAAAGCTTTTTCCGCAATAATGAAGCGGCAGGGGTTGATAAGGAAGTCCGGTTTCCTTCTTCCCCGCCGAGAAATAACGTTGGATTTTGATTGTCGAGGACGATCACGGCGCGTCCAGCATGGCTGAAGCGGAAGGAAAACACATCCTTGCTGTACTGGATGATCTTGCCGATGCGCTGCCCCTTAAACGCGGAGAGATACTCGGCTAAAGCGCGGATTTGATAAGCCTTCAGCGACATATCGAGATTATACCAGCGGCTAAGCCGCTTTAATATCCCTTGCCGAAAATAGTCCCACGACCCCTTTTTGCCATGAATCTCCGCAAAACACCGTCCAATTTCGTTTTGTACGGAGGAAAACCGAAAAATGGAGTCGCTTCGAAAGGAAAAGAAAAGAGTCGCAATTGGAGACCAACCTCTTGTTTTGCATTGCAAAATGCAATCCCTTTTTCTATCATTCTTCCATGGAAAAGGGCTTACTCATTATCCTCTCGGGACCCTCTGGGGTCGGCAAAGGCACCGTGCGCAAAATCTTGGAAAAGATGAGCGACCTGTCTTTCTATTTCTCCATTTCGATGACGACGCGCTCTCCGCGCCCTGGAGAAGTGGATGGAAAAGACTACCTTTTCGTTTCTCGCGAGGAATTCCTTTCCCGCGTCGAGCGCGGCGACTTCTTAGAACACGCCGAATTCGTGGGCAATTGCTATGGCACCCCGCAAGATGTCGCGGACTCTTACCTCAATAAAGGTACCGATGTGTTGCTTGAAATCGAGACCAATGGGGCCAAGCAAGTCCTCGCCAAACGCCCCGATGCCCTTTCGATTTTTCTCGTCCCTCCGAGCATGGAGGACCTCGAATCCCGCATCCGTGGCCGCTGCACGGAAAGCGAAGAAGTGATTCAACGTCGCTTAGCCAAAGCCCGCAGCGAGCTCGACCTCGCCAAAGAATATAAATTCGTCGTCGTCAACGATGACGTCGAACGCGCGGCAAAAGAAATCCACGATATTATCATCGCCGCCCATAAGTAATTCTCCTTCGCCGCTGTTATAATTTCGGCGATGCAGATCCTCTCCGTCTTAATCCAACATTCGAAAATGTCCCTCGACCGGACGTTTTCTTATTTATATGACGGACCCGAACAAGTCGTGCCTGGATGCCGCGTCCTTGTTTCCTTTCATGCTCAGCGTGTCATGGGGTATGTCGAAAAGGTGGAATTTAGTCCGCTTTCTGCCGAGGAACTTAGCCGCATCAATGGTTTTGACTTTGCCTTTATATCTGACCTCATTGATAAAGAACCGCTTCTTAACGAAGAGCTCGAACGGCTCTGTGATGAAGTGGCGGAATATTACCTCGCGCCGAAAATCTCGGTCTTGCAGGCGATGCTTCCTGCTTCTCTCCGTCCTTCGCTTTCCTCTCTCCGCGGCCCCAAAATCGCCTATGAGAAATGGGTCGAGATTCTCGACGCGGATGAAACAGGATTAACCGACAAGCAGATCGAAGCGTTAAGGCTCGTCGCCGCCAATGGCTCGACGCTAAAGAAAGAAGCCGGCACCGATGCCATCGTCAATGCGCTGATCAAAAAAGGAAAAATCCGACAATTCCTGAAGGAAAAAGACCGTTTCCTAATTCCCGAATACGAGAAAGAGAAGAAGCCCCGCGAATTGACCCTCGCCCAAAACGAGGCCGTTTCCACGATCCTTAATTCCGAAAAAGACGTGGTGCTCCTCCAAGGCGTTACGGGCTCGGGAAAAACCGAAGTCTACCTCAAACTCAGCGAGGAATACCTAAGCCGCGGCCAAAACATCCTCATGCTCGTCCCTGAGATATCCTTGACTCCCATTATGGTGGAGTATTTCTCGCGCCGCTTCGAAGGGAACGTCGCCATTTTGCATAGCGAACTCACCCCCGCGGAAAAATATGATGAATACCGCCGCATCGCCAAAGGGGAGGCGCGCGTCGTCGTCGGCGCAAGAAGCGCGGTGTTCGCGCCGCTACGCAACATTGGGCTCATCATCCTCGACGAAGAACACGTGGAATCGTACAAACAGGATAATTTGCCCTATTACCATGCCCGCGAAGTTGCCATCATGAGAGCCCGCCATTTCGGGGCAAAGGTGGTACTTGGCTCGGCGACGCCGTCATTTGAAACCAAAGCCCGCGCCAGTCGCGGCGTCTATGGCTACGCTGCATTAACCCGTCGCATCAACGAGCGCGCTTTGCCCAAAACCCAAATCATCGACCTCCGCAATCGCTCGGTGATGATGCCTCGCGATACCGTGTTCTCCCGCATTCTCATCGACGCCATCAAGCAGCGCCTAGAGCGGAAGGAGCAGGTGATCTTGCTGATCAACCGTCGCGGCTATAGCTCCTATGTCACCTGCGCCAACTGCGGCCACATTTTTACTTGCCCTTCATGCCATGGCAATTTGACCTACCACCGCGAGGACGAACTGCTCAAATGCCATCACTGCGGTTACGTCGTTTCCTATCCGAATGTCTGCCCCTCTTGCGGCAGCGAAAAAATCATGCGCGTCGGCTTTGGTACGGAGCGAATCGTCAAGGTTTTGCAGGAATATTTGCCTTCCGCCCGGATTACGCGCCTTGATGGCGACGTGGGAAAAGTGCGGAAAAAAGTGGCCTCGACCCTTGCGGAATTCCGCGCCCAAGAATACGACATTCTCGTCGGCACGCAGATGATCGCCAAGGGCCATGATTTCCCAAATGTCACCCTTGTCGGACTCGTGCTCGCCGACATCGGGTTATCGCTTCCTTCCTTCCGGGCGACCGAAACGACCTTTGAACTCATCACCCAAGCGGTAGGACGCTCCGGACGCGGCGAAAAAGTAGGGGACGCGCTCATCCAGTCCTATAACCCGTTCCACTATGCGGTGACCTTAGGCGCAAAGCAGGATTATGAAGCCTTCTACGTCAAGGAGATGCAGCAGCGGCGCATCACCAAATTCCCGCCCTATTATTACCTCATCGCGCTACATTTCTCGTCGAAAGACGAAACGCGCTGCATCCGCGCCTCGGTCGAATTCAAGGAAAACCTGGAACAGAAATTTGGCAACGACCTCATCTGCGTTGGCCCCGTCGTGCCGTATTATGCGGTGGTCGGCCTCTTCCATAAGCGCAGCCTTCTCATTAAGACCAAGGTGCCTGCTACGATAAAGCCCTATCTCGCCGACCTCGTCCACGCCTTATCGGGCAAAGGCGGAATCGACATCGAATGTGACGTTGACCCCCTCGATTACTGATATGGGCTGTGATAGAATATCACACATTAAAGAGGTCTCTACGATATGATCACCATCCAAATCCTCGGCCTCGACCAATTCGTGGTCGGGCGCTACTCCAGGGAAAACAGCGGCAATATCGCACAGGTTTTCGAATGCGATGAGGCGGACGTATCCTTTTACGCACCTTACGCGATGATGTTCCATAACGGCGTCGAACAGACGAGTTGGAACACCCTCGTCATCGTCCTCGCGCCAAAGAAATACCAAGCGGTTGAAAAATCCGTCGCGGATTTCCTGACCAAATCCCTTTCCTATTTCTCCATCAATGTCGAAGTTGTCTTCAACTATTTCGACGAAGGTTCCCATTACCAATACGTCAACTCGGAGTACCCGCGCTTCATCACCAGCGAGGAAATCCGCGATGACGGTGCTTCCATGCAATTTGGCGACGAACCCGAATTCATGGAAGGCGAGGAAGATCTCGCCGAGGAGGCGGATCGCTGCGATGATCCCGACTGCGACCATCATCACCATGAAGAAGAGACCGACATCTATCTAGGAGACGCTTTCGAAGGCTTTGACGAGCGTTACGAAGAGAGCCGGAAAAACAAAAACTAGGAGGAAACCCCATCATGAAACAAGAATTTGAACTTTCCCTCGACGTCCTCAATGACGTCCTTGATACCCAAACCCCATTCGCGGAGGCCTTAAGGAAGAAATTCCAGACCAACGTCGACATCCGCCCGATGCGCAGCCTCGTCGCGGGCTTAGTCGGCTGCGAACTCCGCCACCAAATCTATTTCGAATATGTGACCCGTGAACTCACTGGTCTTGAACCCGCGGACAAGAGATTGCTTTGGCTCGCTTTAGCCAACGCCTTCTTCTATCGCCGCTTCGACGTCGCCGAAACCCGCGCTTTGCTCATGGAGAAACTCGGCGAAGAGAAGTGCCAGAGCTTCGCCGCGCTTTTCGACCTCAGCGACACCCCCGAGAACTACATTCCCGGAAACGTTGACCGCAAGAGCCCGCTTTATCTCTCCCTCCGCTTCAACGTCCCCGAATGGACCGTGAAGATTCTCGCCCATTTCGGCGGGGCAGCGACCTATCAGTCCTTACGCAAATTTGCCCGTCCTTCTGTGACCACCCTCCGCGTCCGCACTTCATCTCTAGGCCTCAATAAGCTCTTAGAGAACCCCGATTTCGCCGCCACCCCGGTCGAAGGCATCGTCACCTATAAAGGCAGTGCCCCGCTCCGCCGTCTTAACGACTACAAGAAGGGCCTCCTTTTCGCGGAGAAACTCCTCACCAAAGCCGTCCTCGACGCCCACCAAGTCGCCGAGCCGGGAGAAGTGCTCCTTTATAACGGCAACGCCGATTCTTCCCTCGAACGCGAACTCATCGAATCCTATGGGGACCGCATCGGCATGAACCTCGCCACCCCCAACGTCGACGAGAAAGTCGAAGTCACCAAGCTCATCAAGGAAAAGAACCTTCACAACGTGAACTTCTTCTCCGCACCCGACCCGATGATGATGGAAGCCGCCGTTTCGAGCATGCAGAAACTCGTCATCGCTTCGCCAAGCTCCACCAACTTCGACCTCATTCCCGCCTCCCCGGATTACCTCCTCCATTTCGATACCCAGAAGATGGACGAAATCATCGCCGCTGAGCGCGCCACGCTTGAAGGCGCGGCCAAGTACGTCGATGAAGGCGGAACCCTCCTTTATATCGTCTACACCATCTCCCGCAAAGAGGGACATCAGACCGTCGCGGACTTCCTCAAAGCCCACCCCGAATTCTCCCTCGTCGAGGAGAAGCAGCATTTCCCCTACGAAGACCTCGAGACCGCGGCTTATGTCGCAGAACTCCGTAAGGGCGAAGCCGAACTCACCATTCCTCCCGCACTCGCGGATCTCGCCGCGGTTGCTTCTAGCGCGGCCACACCCGCCGCAACGGCCACTTCCAAATGAAAAAGAATCTCCTCGGTTATACGCTTTCGCAGATGACCGAAGAATTCGTTTCTTTGGGTCAAACCAAATACCGTGCCAAACAGGTCTATACCTGGGTCTACCAAAAGCACGTTCTTTCCTTCGCGGAAATGACGGATATTTCCAAGGATTTCCGCGCTAAACTGGAAGCGGAATATTGCTTGGACTTACCGAAAATCCATACCCGCCAAGACGCGAGCGACGGCACCATCAAGTTGCTCGTGGAGATGGAAGATGGGGCGAAGGTTGAAACGGTCTTGATGCCGTATAACTATGGCGACGCCATCTGCGTTTCAAGCCAAGTTGGCTGCAATATGGGCTGTGCCTTCTGCGCCTCGGGCCTCCATCGCCGCACCCGCAATCTCACCGCTGCGGAAATGATGGGCGAAGTGCTCGTGATGAATGAACTTCTCGCGGAATGGGGGCGTCACGTCACCCATATCGTCGTGATGGGAACGGGCGAGCCCTTCGATAACTACGATAACGTCATGTCCTTCATTAAGGCGGCCAACGATCAATTTGGCCTCGCCATTGGGGCAAGGCACATCACCGTGTCCACGTGTGGGCTGGTCGATGGCATCCGTAAATATGGCCATGAGGGAATCCAGATTAACTTAGCCATCTCCCTCCACGCCCCCTCCGACCAAATCCGGAACCAAATCATGCCGATTTCTAAGGCCTATCCCATGGATCAACTCATGGAGGCGGTCAAAGATTACGAAGATAACGCCGGGCGCCGCGTCACTTTTGAATACATCCTCCTCGCGGGATTAAACGATTCCCTTGCCTGCGCGGACGAACTCGCGGATTTGATTCACCATTATGGCATCTTCGCCTACGTCAATCTCATCCCTTATAACGAAGTCGTGGAGAAACCCTTCAAACGTTCTTCGAATAACGCCATCAAAGCGTTCGCCGATCGCTTGATGAAGCGTGGCATCAACACCACCGTCCGCAAGGAATTCGGTGGGGATATCGACGCCGCATGCGGACAGCTCCGCAGCAAAGTCATCACGGGGGAAGGCCAATGAACTACAAAGGACATTTCGCCTCGCGCACCGATATCGGTAGGGTCCGCGTCTCTAACGAGGACCAAGCTTTCGTTTTGACCAATTACCAAGGCGATGCTTTCATGGTCGTCTGCGATGGGATGGGTGGCCAAAATAAAGGAGACTACGCCTCCAAAATGGCCCTCGACCATGTCGTTGAGTCCTTCCGTAACAAGAGGCGGATCGTTCCCTTTTTTGCACGCGCGTGGCTACGCCGTGTCGTCAAGGAAGCCAACGCCATCATCTATAACGAAGCCCAGAGCAATCCCGCCTACGAAGGCATGGGGACGACGCTTGTCGCCGTGCTGATCCAAGGCAACCGCATGACGATTGCAAACGTTGGCGATTCCCGTGCTTATAGCTTCGATGAACGCGGCTT
>JAFVCC010000021.1 GCA_017479485.1 Bacilli bacterium | reverse complement strand
GCGAAGTGATGCGAAGTAACGCGCGAAGTGATGCGAAGTAACGTGCGAAGTGATGCGAAGTAACGTGCGATGATTAGGCTACTTCGCACCATGCGAAGTTTTACTTCTCTCGATGCGAAGTAGCCCTCTTTGGAAACCAAAACGTCGGCGTGAATCGCGCTACCGCGCGGATATCGCATTATTCCGCGACGATTTCATTTCGTAAGGAATTCATGCCCTTTTGTGGCGCTTTCATGGCGGCCGCCCTTTTATAATCTGGTCAGATACAGCGAAAGGTAGGTCCCGACATGAAAACCATTTCCTTGATTTCCATCCTCGCAGCCCTCGCGTTAACTTCCTGCGGCAACTTCTTCTCCGTAAAGGCAGACGCGCGGTTTGAGGTAAACAAAAGCACGTTTTCTTACGCCCCCGTCGCCCCGGAGAAAACCGAAAGCTTCGAGGGGGACGTCTATTTCTCGCGCGGCTATTTCGACCACCCTTCCACGGAATTTGACGCGCATTTGGCTTCGGCGTCGCTGGCGATGACGATCTCGAGCTTCACCGACTTCGGCCCTTTTGATGACGCCTGGTACGCGAGCCAATCGAAATTCTTAAAGGGCTACTTCGAGGCGATCGGCTTCAAGGATTTTGTCGTGAACGAAGACTATCAAAAATCCGCCACGTTCGACTCGATCGGCCTCGCGGCCGCAAGGCGCGACTTTGGCGACTTCACCCTGGTCGCGGTTGCTCCGCGCTCGGGCGGTTATTTCCGCGAATGGGCGAACAATATGCACCTCGGAGACGGCAGCAGGTCCGACTCGATGCATGAAGGCTGGTATAACGCCGCGAACAAGATGGTTTCCTTCCTTGATGGCTACGTCAGCGAGAAGAACATCTTAGGTCCCGTCAAGCTTTGGTTCAGCGGCTTCTCCCGCGGTGGGGCGACCGCGAATATCGCCGCAGCGTTGCTCGACAATAAGTTGAGCAAAGGCGAGAAAGTCTTCTCTAATGGGGCCACCACGACCCGCGAAGACCTCTATGCCTATACCTTTGAGGCGCCGCAGGGGGCCAACGTCAACGTCGCCTCCATCAAAAAGCCCAAGGATTCCCTCTACGACAACATCTTCAACATCGTCAACCCCTTAGACCTCGTACCCAAGGTCCCGATGAAGGAATATGGCTTCACCCGCTTTGGGCGCGACAAATACATCACCACCCGCTTCTATGACCCTAGCGGCTATGAGAATAACCGCCGCACCTACTACGCCTTCCAAGACCTCTTTAATAAGAATAAGGACATCACCCCCAACCGCAGCGACGAATTCACGATGGGCGGCTTCGAGGTGACGAGCCTTGGCGGCGACATCATTTCCATGCTCGCGAGCATGCTCATTAACGACTACGAATTCGCGACTTACGTCGTCAAGAACAAAGACAGCACCAAGAAAGGCTACGACGCGAATATCGCCGCGACGCTTTTCTTAGAGGAACTCACCAAACAGATCGGCGGCAGGCAAGACTACGTAGAGAAGCTCCAAAGTCCCCTAGAGAACCTCATGCTGCTCATCCAAAACGAGAATAGCGGCTTCACCTTCCCCATGGGCAAGCTCATCAAGACTCTCTTCGTCTCCGCGATCTATGACGGCGTCTTCGGCGCGAAAGGAACGGCCAAATCCTCCATCAAGAGCACCTGGGGCGAAGAGATGGGCGAAGAGATCTTTAATTTGACGAGCGCCTTGCGCTCCCCCTTATTCGACACGTATTGGGAAAAGCCCAACGAGACCTTCTCCCTCGCGGGCTATGCCTCGATGATCATGCAGAACCACTACCCCGACTTCGTCTTTGCCCACCTCGCGAGCCAAGATAGCTATTACGTCGAGGACTATAACAAGGCCAAGGGCGACTCGCTTAATGTAGTCGCCTTGCGCGATAACGCCGATTTCGGCAGGATGAGCTTCTTCGGCTATAACGATATCGGCCTTCGCCTCAATAATTCCGATGGCAAACGCGTCATCAACATCGATGGCCATTACCTTGGCAAAAGCGACATCCGCAGTTGCGAAGATGGCTACGCCGCGGGCTACTATTCCTACGCGACCGAAGAGAAGATGGAGCTCTTCATGCCTAAAGGCAGGACATATAACATCTCCATGCTCTCCTATTCCAAAAAGCCCGCCCACGTTTGCGAATATTGGGCCTATTATGAGTATTTCGCCCTCGATAACACCGGAAGGGCCAAAGTCGAGCTCGACCACAAGAAAGAGAAAGTCTGCTTCGGCAGCGACCGTCATAAACGCGACGTCCGCGTGGACATCTAAGGAGGGAAAAGAATGAAAAAAGCGTTATTTCTACCCTTATTTGCTTCCTTGCTGCTTGTTCTTCCTTCTTGTAACGGTTCGAGTGAGCAACCTTATCTCGCCGAAGTCAAGGTCCTCCTTTCCAAGCAGGACCTTTCCCCCACCTACCATAAGATCTTTTCCACCGAATTCATCCAAAATTACGACCTCTTCTCCTCTCGCCGTGGCCAAAGCGCGGAGTCGCTCCAGTTTCATTCCTATCGCGGCGGCGGGGCTTTTGGCTGCGCATATGAAGTCACTGAGGACGCTTATCAGGAAGCCTTAACGGAAGAAAACCCGGACTTCTTCTCGTTTTTGGCCCGGGGCGAAGGCGGCTATGGTCTCGTCCAAAGCGCGCGCGTCGTCTCCTACCACTACGAAAAAGATGGCGACGACCGTGCCTTAGAGCCGCTTCGCGACATCAATTTCCTGCAGATGGTCCAGGCTAACTTCAGCCCTAGCGACGTCCAAGTCGCGAGCAACTTCATCTATAGCCAAGGGATCGATGGCAGCAACCCCCGCTTCCAATCCTTCAACGGATTGTTGCCGAAGGAAACGCTTTTCTCCACCGTCTCCGTCCGTTCCTTGTCCGACCTTTTCGCTCGGACCAACCTTTATGATGGCCAGCGGACCTGCGAGTCGCTCGACCAGATCTATGAAGCGACCTTGCTTCGTCTTTCCAAAGCCGACGATAAGGCGTTAAGTGCCTTTATCGCGGAGAACCACATCACGGTCGAAGAAGCCGATTCAAATACCCTCGTGCACTTCGAGTTAGGAGAGGAAACCCTCCTTTCCGCCTTAGAGGAAACCGAAATCATCCCAGGCACGCTTAAAGGGACGTTGACCTATGACCAAGCGACCGGGTCATTCGAGCAATTTGAATACCGCGTCGCCTATTACCGTAACGACGTCGAGGAATCGAGTGGCGAGCTCTATAGCGCATCAATGGAATTCTCGGCGAAAGGCTATTCCAAAAACGAGGAATTCGAAGGCGACATCTATATCACCCCCGACCCCGTCGTCTACGAGGATGGGGAAAGCTTCCTTAAGGACATGGTCGAAGGCATCATTCCCCAATTGATTTAAGTTCCGAAAGGGCATCCACATTGGACAAAAAAGCCGCATTTTGCTGAAGAAAAAGCGGCTTTTTTCGACGCGAAAGCCTCTCAATTTCAAAGCTTTGAAGTAACTTTGAAGTTAGTTTGAAGTAAGTTTGAAGTAAATTTCAAAGTCACTTCAAACTGGCTTCGATGCATCGAAATAAATGGACCTTATCGATATCGAAGCAAATCCTGGTCTCGCAAAGGAATGGCGTTCCATACATTATCGATTTAGCGCGATTCTAGAGGCAACAATGGGAAAACGAAAACGCCAAAAACCACAGGATTCTCGGCGCCTATTTTCTAATGTGTAAGGAAAAAGGCTGCGCCAAGCTCTAAGGGAGAGTGGCTGCAGCCTTTGGTTATCCGGTTATTACTTACGCGAAGCGGAGACGATGCGGATCTCGTAACGTTCCGCCGATTCGACCCAGACGGTCTTTCCCGGCTCGTTGCCGATGAGGGCGAGGCCGATGGGCGATTCGTTGGAGATGCTCGGGGGTACGGCGAAGGGGTCGGCGCCGACTTGGCCGACGACGCGGACGGTGAAGGTCTCTCCGGTGGCCACTTCTTCGAAGGTGACGAGGTCGCCGATGCCGATCTTCTTGGAGTCGCGGCCGATGCTCGCCTCTTCGGCGGTGACGGCGTTATTGAGGATCTGCTCGATCTGGGAGATGCGGGACTCGATCTGAGCCTGGCGGTCACGCGCGGCGTCGTAGTCGGCGTTTTCGGAAAGGTCGCCTTGGCTGCGGGCTAAAGCGAGCTTATCGATGACGTCGGGACGTTGGACGTCGATGAGGTCGCGGTATTCTTTGACTAACGTTTCACGCGCTTCCGGCGTGAGGATGATTTTCTTATCTGCCATAGTGGTACTTCCTTAGGTGCTAGGGAATTATATGCTTTGCATAGCCCTCGGGCAAGGGACTTCAGTCCCCTTCCTTCAGGGTTTGGATGGTCGGATCGTTCTCGTAGGCTTCGAAAACCTGTTCGGCTTCGTCGAATTCCTCGTCGGTGAGGGTGGAGAGGGACTCGCCATCGGCGGTGCCCATGACGATGACCTCATCCTCGTTGCCTTCTTCGTAGAGGAAGTAATAGTCTTTGTTGCGTTGGTCGTTATGGAAATAGAAGAGGATCTTGAGTAGCCTCTCGCTGCCATCGTCGGCAGTGATGACCATGTCGTTGTCGTTTTTGATCTCGATCATGTTATGTCTCCCTTTTGGGCTTATTTTAACGCGTCGCGGAGGCAAGTTATAGCCTCGGCGAGACGGGAGAGGTCCTTGGCGGAGCCTTGGGCCATCTCGGGACGTCCACCGCCATTGCCGCTAAGTAACGGGGCGGCGAGCTTGATGGCTTTGCCGGCGCCAAGCTTGGCTGCGCCGTTACCGCCCGCGAAGGCACAGATGGCAATGCCATCGTCATTTTTGCCGATAAGGAAGAGGAGGTAATCGGGGTATTTGACCTTGAGGCTATCTCCGACTTTCATGAGGTCCTCGCGTCCCATGCCATCGAAGGTCTTGACGAGGAGCTTGGTTCCATTGACATCCTCGAATTCCTTCTCGAGGGATTTGGCGGAGCTGCTCGCGATCTTCGACTTCAAGGAGGCGATGAGCTTGCCAGAACTGGCGACGTTTTCCTTCAAAGCGGCGATGCGCGGACCAAGCTCGCTATCTAAGGCGCCGCCTAATGAGGCGGAGACGTAGTTCAAGGCCGAGGTCTTCTGGGCGAAATAGCGGTACGCCCCGAAGGAGGTGCGGCCTTGGATGCGGCGGACGCCACTCGAGACCGCTGTGTCGTATTCGAGGACGAAGACGCCGATGTCGGCGGTGTTTTTGACGTGGGTGCCACCGCAGAATTCTTTGGAGAAGTCGCCGAAGGTGACGACGCGGACGGTGTCGCCGTATTTCTCGGAGAATTCCATCTCGGCGCCGAGTTTCTTGGCTTCCTCGATGGGGAGGACGAGGGTCTTCTCCTCGATGGATTCGAGGATTTTCTTGTTGACGAGTTCCTCGATGGCTTTAAGGTCTTTGACGCTGGGCTTATTGAGGGCGCTATAGTCGAAGCGGAGGATCTCGCTATCGACGTAGCTGCCCTTCTGGTCCACGTGGGCGCCGAGGACTTCGCCGATGGCGGCGTGGAGGAGGTGGGTGCAGGAATGGTTCCTGGCGGTGAGGCGGCGCTTGGTCTCGTCGACTTTGGCGGTGACTTTGTCCCCGATTTTGAGGGTGCCATAATCGAGGTTGACGTGCATTAGGTGCTGGCCGCGGGGGGCTTTGCCGACGCTGCTGACTTTGGCGGAGGCATCTTCGTTTCGATCGTGCCTTCGTCGCTGACTTGGCCGCCACTTTCGGCGTAGAAGGGGGTGATGTCGAGGACGACATCGCCTTCTTCATCGAGGCTATTTACGGCGACGCCATCGACGAATAAGCCGGTAACCGTGGCTTCGACCGCAGTGGATTCGTAGGTGAATTCGCTCGGGGTAAGGAAGGCTAAGAGGTCCTTGGACTGCTTGTGGAAGGACTGCGTGTCTTCTCTAGCGGCCCTGGCTCTTTCGCGCTGCTGCTTCATGAGTTCGGCGAAGCCTTCTTCGTCGACGCTCACGCCGCTTTCGGCGCAGATCTCCTTCGTGAGGTCGAAGGGGAAGCCGAAGGTGTCATAGAGGGGGAAGGCGATGTCGGATTTGAGGGCTTTGACGTGGGCGATGGCTTGGTGGAGCATGGATTCGCCCGAGGAGAGGGTGCGGAGGAATTTCTCCTCTTCACCCTTAATCATCTTCGCGACGAATTCGGCTTTGTTTTGGAGTTCGGGATAGAAATCCTTCGCGAGGTCGACCACCACCGGAACGAGGCGGTACATGAAGGGTTCCTTGATGCCGAGCTTTTGGCCATAACGCATCGCGCGGCGGATGATGCGGCGGAGGACGTATCCCCTGCCCTCGTTGGAGAAATAGGCACCATCGCTTAAGGCGAAGGTGAGGGAACGGGCATGGTCGGCGATGACGCGGTAAGCCATGAGGTTATCGCCTTCATAGGGCTGGCCCGAAATCTCCTTGGCGGCGAGGATGATGGGATAGAAGAGGTCGGTCTCGAAGTTGGTCTCGGTGCCCTGCAGGATGCAGGCGAGTCGCTCGAGGCCCGAGCCGGTATCGATGTTTTTGGAGGGGAGTTCCTTGTAGTCTTTACGGGCTACGCCAGAGACGCTATTGAACTGGCTGAAGACGATGTTCCAGATCTCGATGTAACGGTCGTTTTCGATGTCGTTGCGGAGCAAGTCGACGCCAATGTGCTTGGGGTCATAGGCTTCGCCGCGGTCATAGAACATCTCGGTGTCGGGCCCACAGGGTCCTTCGCCGATCTCCCAGAAGTTGCTTTCCATCGGGATCATGTGGTCGCGGGACATGCCGCATTTGACCCATAGTTCCAAGGTGGCTTTATCGTCGGGCTGATAGGTGATGTAAAGCTTATTGGGGTCGATGCCAAAGCCCACTTCTTCGCTGGTGAGGATTTCAAACGCCCAGGGGATCACCTCGTCGCGGAAGTAGTCGCCGATGGAGAAATTGCCCAGCATCTCAAAGAAGGTATGGTGACGGGCGGTATGGCCGACGTTTTCGATGTCGTTGGTGCGGATGCACTTTTGGACGTTGACGATGCGACGGCAGGGTGGGATCTCGCTGCCATCGAAATATTTCTTCAGTCCCGTGACGCCCGCGTTGACCCATAGAAGCGACTTATCGCCCTGGGGAACGAGGTTGACGCCGGGGATATATTGATGGCCTTTGCTCTGGAAGAAGCTGATCCATCTACGGCGGATTTCCGCCCCACTTAGTTTTTTCATAGTCCTTTGACCTCCAAAAAAATAAAACGCCCCTTGACGAAGGAACGCCTTACTGGCGCGGTACCATCCTTCTTCACCTTGTGGTGCGCTTGTTTGCTTCGCTTAACGCGCGATTACGGCGGCATTGCCCGCTTAAGGGGGAGTGGCAAGTTCCCGATGGTCATATCGTACTCGCGTAACGCGCGAAAAGGTAGCAAAACTTTCTGATGCGAAACAAAGTCGCGCGACATCGCGTTAAGCAACAAGATTCGGAAGAGAAAACAAGTACCTGTCTAATCAGCGAAAAGTCCACTTTTTGACCCACTTTTCGCTGGATAAAACGCAAAAACTCGTGTTAACCAAGCGAAAAGTCACTTAATTGACGCAGTTTTCGCTGATTAGTGACCCCCTGTGATCAAATCCGCAAAAAGGCGGGGCAAGTCGCCTTGCTCCGCCTGGGTTTATCGTTTTCCGCCTCTTATCGTTTCTTCATGTGGCTCACTTTGACGCGGGCACGGCGGCCATCTTCGAAGGTGACTACGGTTTCGCCGCGGGAATTCTCGGCGCTGATGACGCCTTTGGAGCCTGCGGGGATGGTTTCACCCGTGGAGGTCAAGATTTCATCAACGAGTTCCACGCGGTCGGAAATGTGGTATTCCTCCCCTACTGGTTTTGGGTTCTCTTCAAGGCTTGGACGCGGGGTTGGGGCGGCATAGGTATGGGGACGTGGAGCCGTTGGCGTCGGGGTTTCCTTTGGAACCGGGGGAGATCTTCTTGTGGGGCAGGCGAGGCTTATGGAGCATCCTCTTTCTTCGCATTTGGAGCGACTTGCTCTTCCTTTTGGGGAACTGCGATATCGCCTATAGAACAATCACGGATCGTCTGGAGGACCTGCACCTGCTCGATGCGCAGGTAATCGCTTTTCGAGTGGTATTCGATGAATATCGAGAGCAGATAATAAATAAGCGAAACCGGGATGGGGAGGCTGATCGCGATGATGAAGCAGGGAAAATTGTTCACGCCTGCGATATTGAGGATGAAGGACGCGAGGAGCCCTAGCGCCAAGAAAGCCTGCACGACGGAGAGGAAGGTCGAGTGGAGGCGGTCGCTGATGCGCTTGAAAGAGCAAGGCTGGACTTCGTAGTCATCGCCAGCATATCGATGGGCCACCATCAACGCACCGACAGTGGCGAAAATCAGCGGATGGAGGATGCAATTGAAGATTATGGCAAAGGGAACATACGGCTTCATTCCATGAAGTGAATTAGCGATGTTCCAGGTGACGCATTGGACGATGCCGATGATGGGCGACGGGATGGAAAACACGATAAATTGGATGCCAAGGAGCAGCTTAATCGTCGGTGAAACGGTCGGGTTTTTGCGGATATGATTCATAGTTTTGCCTCTTAGGGGAAATATAGCTAAGCCCCGCTTCCAGGGGTTGAAACCGATTTCACGCCAAAGACAATATAACCGAAGGCAAAACAAAGGGCAAAGGTAAATGCCGTGACTTCATATGTAGCTCAGCGCCATTCTGCTCGATGTTTGCTTTAGGACTGTGACGGGTTTGTGACTGTTTTCCTTTATAATGGATTTATCCCAAAGAAATCTCTCGATTTGGGCGCAGAAAGCGGCCCAATTCCTGAGTCAAAGGATTGGGATCAAGGAGGCAATAACCGATGAAATATTATGAAATGAGCGATGTCTATCATTATGTCATCGAGGACCTTATCCCTGAAGAAACTCCAAGCTATCGCCGTTATCAGCAAGCCATGGACCATCTTCTTCAGGCCTTGAAGCCCTATTTTGATCCCGACGCTCAAGGCAACTACAAAGCCATCGACGAAGAAGACTACCAACGCATCTCCGCCCTATTCGACGAAGCCACTTCCGCGAGCAATGACTTCATCCATTCCTATGACAACATCATCGAGCCGGAGAACAAATACGCCCCACCGATCAAGGACGTGGCCGTCAACCTCAATGACGAGTTCTTATCCAAGGCTTATGTCGAATTCAAAGCCATCAAGCCAAGTCCCCACTTCTCCTTGAAGGAGCAGATGGACCATTTCCGCTACACCAGCGTCCAAACGACTTCCGAAGAGTTCCAAACCCTCGCGGGCAACCAATCTTCGCGCACGAAGATGACCGTCGAATTAAACGGCGAGAAAGTCGAAGGCGTCTTCACGCCGATCACGATGTTCGATGGCAAAAGCAAAATCGCGGAAATCCTGCCGCGGATGATGGAAAAACATTCCAAATACAAAGCCTTCTTCGCGAACATTGACTTGGATAATTTCTATCAAGTTGGCATCCGAAACAGCAGATTTAACCTCTTCTTTGATAAAGAGGGCAACGCCTTTCAAGGCAACGACGCCGTTCAAGCGGTCACCCAATATGTCCACAACATGCAACCGGGGCAAAAAGCCCTCAAAATCGCGAATAAGTATTTCGCGGACCCCGACTTCTATAACGCCTGCATGGATTTCGCCATGGAGATCGATAAGGTGCGCACGCCGATCGTCATCAACCGCGATAACGTCTCCATCCAAGATGGCGACCGCATCGATTCCCGCAACAGCGCCATGTCCGCCGTGGCAAGCCTCATCGGCTGCCCTCATGTCATCGCCGCCTCTCGTCCCTTAGTCATCTACGACGAAAAGACCCATGAGTACCGCGAAGGAACCTTCATGGAATTCGCCAAAGGGAAAGACATCAACGCCCTCGACGCCGTGGATGAGCTTCGCATCATTAACCCGAGCCAATACGAAAGCGCCTCGGTGAAAGAGCAACTCGCGGACTTGCAGGTGCTGGACTACATCTGCGGCAACGTCGACCGCCACGCGGGCAACATCGTCTATAACTATGATCCCCAAACCCAGAAAGTCATCGGCATCACGGGCATCGATAACGATTCTTCCTTCATGAAGCAAGACATCGATACCAACGGACAAGTCATTCGCCTTCCTGGGGCTAACCGCCTCCGCGTCATCAACGAGCGCATGGCCAAAACCATTTCCTCCCTAACCGAAGGGCAGCTCCGGGCCACCTTGCACGGCTATGGTTTGGACCAAGAAGCCGTCGACGCGGCCTGGAAAAGGACGCTGCAGTTAAAAGAAACCATCGCAAACGCGACCGAATTCTCCACTACCGGCAAAGTCTCCATCGCCTCTCCCATTCCTTCCATCACCATCATGAAGAAGGAAGACTGGGATAAAGTCGACTTGATCCACATCCATTATGGCCATAACAATACCTTTGAGGCCTATGACCAAGTGGCCCACAGCATGTACAAGCGTGAAGCCATGGACAAGAAAACCAAGGCCCGTTATGTCGCGACGATGAAAGGCTTAAGCGCGGCCATCGGCAAATCCCAGACCGGTTTCCTCTATCAGAAAGTCAAAGACGCGAGCCCATGGTTTTTTGCCTCCGTCCGTTATAAGAACTTGATGGCCAAGGTCAAGGAATACCACGAAGAGCCTCTTGGGGACAAGGAAGACCCACTTTCCCCCGCGAATGACAAGAAATACGAAAAGCTCGACGAACTGAAATCCGCGATCGCGGTCTATAAAAGCGAGAAGGTCCGCGATGGGTTCATCGATGAGAATTGGAACGTCAAGCGCGGGCTTTCGGGCAAAGACTTAGACCGCGTCAATCTCGTCAAGGACATGGAGGCCTATGTCGCGCGTATCGAGAAAGAAAAAGAGGTGGCCGCCGCCACGCGCTTATCCTACCAGGCGGAAGAAAAGCGCATCGCCGACGTCAACGACTTCCTGCAGAAAGACTATGCCGAACAAGAAGCCCTCATCGCCGCCAAACAAGAAAAGGCGGTAGAGCAGCAAAAAGAAGAAAACGTCATCGAGGCCACTTCCGTCAAAGAAAACATCAACGCCTCCGTTCCCGATGTCAAAGCGGATGGCCACTTCTTGAAAGCGGAAGAAGTGAAAGAGCCAAAACTGGAAGAGGAAAACCAAGTAGAGGCGGCCGAAGTGGAAAAGGAAGAGGCTCCGATATCCTTATAAAGAGCTCGGCGCGACGGATGCCACATATGATCTGCGGTCGTATTGGCTTAGCTTGCCTTTTCTTCTTGCAACGTTCCATTAATGGAGGCTCGGTAGCGGCGAGTCCATACCCTCATCGCATACGATTTTTTACTGACGCGCACTGCTTTTGGTAATCCTTTGGTAATTTTTGGTAAACCTTTGGTATTTTTTGGTAAACCTTTGGTATTTTTTGGTAAACCCGTGGTATTTCATTGATTTGCCTTATCTTTTTTCGAGCAAACACAGACAAAACGTCGGGATGCCATCTTTTCATTTCGAGCAAGCCAATTCCTAAAAAAACCTCGAACGTCGATATCGGAAAAGCCCCTCTAATCCGACGAACCTAGAGGAGCATTTCGTTTATTGATCGACGCGGACGCCATCGCGATAGGTTTCTTCGATGATCCCTCCGCCAAGAAGCATGTCGCCTTGGTAAATCGCGGCGATTTGCCCCGGGGTGACGGCTTCGACGGGATGGAACTCGTAATGGAGGGTGGCTTCGCCGTTATCCTCGATATGGAGGATGCAGGGTTGGTCGGGTTGGCGATAACGGAACTTCACCCCCACTTCGATGTCGTTGCCTTCATTCTTTCCTTGGAGGTTTAAGTGGGAGAGCTTGCAGGAGGTGGAAGAGAGCAAGATTCGGTCTTTAAGTTGGCAGACGTAGAGGATGTTGTTCCTTACGTCCTTGCGCACGACGAAGTATCCGCCTTCGCTTTCGCCCTTGATGCCCCCGATGCCTAAGCCGCGGTGCTGGCCGATGGTATAGAAATAGACGCCCGAATGGGTGCCGATCTCCTTCCCCTGCGGGAGGAGGACGACTTTGCCGGGCTTCGCGGGCATATAGTTTTGCAAGAATTCCTTGAAGTGGCGTTCCCCAATGAAGCAGACGCCGGTGGAGTCTTTCTTGTCCATGACCGAAGATAGGCCAAGCTCATGGGCGAGGCGACGCACCTCGGGCTTTTCGATGTCGCCTAAAGGGAAGAGGCAACTGGCCACTTGCTCGGCGGAGATTTGGCAAAGGAAGTAAGTTTGGTCTTTGTTTTTGTCGAGAGCTTTGAATAAACGGGGAGCGCCCCACGGATCTTTCCCGAGTTTTGCATAATGCCCCATGGCGATCTTCTCGAAGCCTTGGCTTTTGGCGAACTCATAGAAGGAATCGAACTTGATGTATTTGTTGCAGAAGACGTCGGGGTTGGGGGTGCGGCCTTTCTCATATTCGCTTAAGAAGAAGGAAAAGACGTTGTCCCAGTACTCCTTCACGAAGTCGGCGCGAAGCAAGGGTATGCCAAGCTTCTTCGCGACGAGGGTAGCGTCGTCGTAGTCTTTTTCCTGCGGGCACTGGCTATCCCCGACCGTCGGGTTGCCAAGAAAATCATTGTTGGCCAAGGCGTCCCAATTCCGCATGAAGCCACCGCTGACCTCATAGCCTTCTTGCTGGAGGAGGTAGGCCGCGATTGCGCTATCGACGCCACCGCTAAGTCCGACGAGCACCTTCATGCGAAGAGCTCCTTCGAATCGAGGATGAGGGTGAAGGGACCATTGTTGGTGAGACCGACGTCCATGTCGGCGTGGAAGACGCCCGACTCGGAGGTAGGCATCAAAGTCTTTAAGTAAGCAAACGTCTCTTCGTAGAGTTCCTTGGCTTCGTTTTTGTCCATGCACTGGATGAAGTCGGGGCGGTTTCCTTGGCGGGCGGAGGCGTATAAAGTGAACTGCGAAACGCAGAGTATGCTTCCGCCAACATCAGCCAAAGACTTATTGGTTTTGCCGTTTTCATCGGGTAAAACACGTAGCTTACATACTTTCTCCATCATTTTCTTCGCTAAGGGCAGATCATCGCCATGGGTGAAGCCGACGAAAAGGAGGAAGCCCTTATCGATGTGGGCGACCCTTTCCTTATCGATGGTGACGGAAGCGTCGGTGACGACTTGAAGTAAAACGCGCATATTTAGTTATGGATGTATTCGTGGACGATGGGTAAGACGTCGACGGGCTTATCGCTTAAGACAAAGGCGTCATGGACGTCGCGGAGTACTTCATCGACCCCAAGTTTATTCGTGTGGCAATAGCAAAGGACATCGCCTTCTTCGACTTTGTCCCCCACTTTCTTTTCTAATAAGATGCCGGCGGACATGTCGATCTTATCTTCCATCGTCTCGCGCCCGGCGCCAAGTTTCATCGCGCCGACGCCGATGGAGAGGGAATCGATGCGGGAGAGGTAGCCGCCACGGCTCGCCTTGACTGGGATGATGTGCTTTGCAACCGGGAACTTGGAAGGGTCGGTGATATAGGAAACATCGCCGCCTTGGGCGTCGAATAAGGCCACGAGCTTGCGGAAGCCCGAGCCATCTTCAAGCGCGGCCATGATGCGGCGCTCTCCTTCGTCGAGGTCCTCGACGATCTTGGCTTGCTGGAGCATGATGGCGCCGGCTTTCTTGGCGAGTTCGACGAGGTCTTTCGGGCCTTTGCCGTGGAGGGTGGCGATGGCTTCTTTGACTTCTAAGGCATTGCCTACGGCTAAGCCTAATGGCTGCTCCATGTCGGTGATGACCGCGCGGGTATCGCGGCCGAGGTGGGTGCCGATCTCGACCATCGCTTTGGCTAAGGTGCGGGCGTCATCGAGGGTCTTCATGAAGGCGCCGCTACCGAATTTGACGTCGAGGAGAATCGCATCGCTGCCGGCGGCGAGCTTCTTCGACATGATCGAGGAGGCGATTAAGGGTATGGAGGGAATCGTGCCGGTGACGTCGCGGAGGGCATAGAGCTTCTTGTCGGCGGGGACGAGTTTGCCCGTCTGGCCGATGATGGCCAAACCGATGTCGTTGACTTGCTGAATAAATTGCTCCCTGGTGCGGAAGATATCCATGCCAGGGACCGACTCCATCTTATCGAGGGTGCCGCCGGTATGGCCAAGCCCCCTGCCGCTCATCTTGCCCACCTTCGCGCCGCAAGCGGCAACCAAAGGTCCGACGACGAGGGATGCCTTATCGCCCACCCCGCCCGTGCTATGCTTATCCACGACGATGCCTTGGATCGGCGAAAGGTCGATCGTGTCGCCCGAATGCATCATCGCATCGGTCAAAATCGCGGTCTCCTTCGCGTCCATGCCACGGAAATAAACCGCCATGGCAAAGGCGCTGGCTTGGTAATCGGGGATGTCCCCGTTTACATAGCCTTGGACAAAGAAACGAATCTCTTCTTCGGAAAGAGTATGTCCATCCCTCTTCCGTTCGATAATATCTACCATTCTCATATGCGCATAGTTTAGCATACGCGCGACGCACGAGATGTTTTTTCCTGCGTTTTGGTGGTAGGATTGCGGTACCCATGGATTTATTTACGTCGCTTTCTCTTCATTACCCTTCTTCCCTCATCTCCTCCTTAAAGGAGAGCATGGAAGGCAAAAGCGTCCATGCGCTTTACCGCAACCCCTTAAAGATAGGGGAAAGTGACTTACTTTCCCTTACTTCTTCGCTTAAGTCCCATCCCTTCGTTCCGAATGCTTATTACTTCGACCCCGAAGTGGAGGAACTAGGGAAATCGATGCTCTTTAACCTTGGGGCGTTCTATATCCTCGACGCGGCGAGTTTGCTCGTCCCCTATTTTCTTAACCCGAAACCGGGGGAACGGATTTTGGACATGGCCGCGGCGCCCGGCGGCAAGACGTGCCTATCCGCGATGATGATGGAGGGAGAGGGCGTCATCTTATCCAACGACTTAGGCTTCTCCCGCAGCAAAGAGACTTCAAGCAACGTCGAACGCCTTGGGTTAAGCAACGTCGCGGTGACTTCGGGCGACTTCGCGGAAGCCTACCGAAATTACGAAAGTTATTTCGACGCGGTCCTCCTCGACGCCCCCTGCAGCGGCTCCGCGATGATCCGCAAGGATCCGCGGTTACTTCGTGATTGGAGCGAGGAGAAAGTCGCTCGCTGCGCGTCCATCCAAAAGGAATTATTGGACCTCGCGAGCAAGATGGTCGTTAACGGCGGAAGGATCATGTATTCGACCTGTTCCTTCTCCTATGAGGAAGACGAGGCGGTCGTCCTCGACTTCTTAAAAACGCATCCGCAGTTCCATGCGGTCTTTGTGGAGGAGCACGAGGGATTCTACCATCATGAAGACCTTAAAGAAGGCGTTCATCTCTTCCCGCACCTTTACGCGGGAGAAGGGCAATTCTTCTGCCTTCTACAAAAAGAAGGTGAGAAAGAGTCTCATCCATTAGAACGCAGCAAGCCATTAAAAATACCTTCCTCTATATTACCTTATATAAAAGAAAGCGGGCTGGAATCTTGCGACATCAAATTCCATTCTGGAGCCTATTATGGCTTAACGGAGGCGCTGCGCATCGAGGGTCTTTCCTTGCTCCGATATGGGGTGAGAATTGGGGAAGAGAAGAATCCCTTTTCCCCCGACCATGCCCTCGCGGTCTTTAGCCGCAGGATCCCCTCCATACCTCTAGAAAAAGAAAAAGCGCTCGCCTATCTTCGCGGGGAGACGTTCCCCCTGCAAGTAAGCGATGGCTATCATGTCGTGTCGTATTTCAAGATGAATTTGGGCTGGGTCAAGGTGACGCATGGGATTGCGAAGAACCACTACCCCAAAGGACTTAGGCGGCGTTACTCGGATCCTTTAAATCCTTGATGCCGACGATGGCGATCGCGAGTACGCAAAGGCCAATCACCATGACGGAGATGCAGAATTCGACGTTATGGAGGAATATGGCGATGGGAAGGCCGCTTAAGAAGAGCAACGCGCCCGTGACGATGCCCGTAATAAAGCCAGGGAAGAAAAGCCCTGGTTTTTCTTTGGATAAGGTCGTGAAGACGACGCCTAATGTCGCGATAACTAAGTCCACCGTTCCATAAGGAAGGACGTAAGGCAAATAGTAAGAAGCGCCCGCGTTATCCGGACGCGATTGGTATAAGGGAAAGAACATCGCGACGAAGCACATGATGCCGGCGATGATCATCGCCATGGCCATCGTGCGGAAGAGCGATTCGCCTTTGACTTTTTCTTCTTTCTTGACGTCACGCATGGTTATTTGTCCTCTAGAATGGCATCAATATCTTGCGAAATTGATTTTCTTTTGTAGCTATATGTTGTTGTGGTTTTACGTTTATTCCGTCAATTCGTTTGCTTTTTACGATTTTTTGCAACCAAAGTGCAACCGGAAGTTAATTGTCTTCTTTCAGTCGCTTTTCAATATCAGAGGCACTGTATAATACTCTAGTTACCGTGACGAGCTCTTCCTTGAATACATAAAATACCGAGTAATTATCCACCAGCATTCGCCTAAGTCCTTGTGAGCGTTCCGGTTCAAAATCTACCAGTCTAAATTTCTCTGGAAAGAAGCCAAGCTCAAGGACACGATCAGCTATTCTGTTATACTGCCCCATAGCATTTTCCGGTGATTGCAAATTAAATGCGATATACTCATATATCCCATCCATATCCCCCAATGCTTTCTCAGTAATTTTTACAGGATATTCT